>JAIYBS010000061.1 GCA_027488415.1 Planctomycetaceae bacterium
AAGAAGGCGCTGCCGTGCGTGCGCGGCAGGACCGAGACCTCCATGTCGAGCTTGCGGATCTGGTCCTTCGAGCGGCCGTCCGGGCGGATGCCGTGGTTCGACACGAGGTCGTGCGTGATCTTCTTCTCGAGGATCCGCAGGGCCTCCTTCGCCTCCTTGGCGCGCTTGTCGGCGGCCTGCCAGGTGCCGAAGGAGACGTCGCCCGCGGGCATCGCGAAGAACGTGTCGAGCACGTACTTCTTGATCTCGTCGACCTTCGCGTTGCGCTCCTTCTTGGAGTTGATCTTGCGCGCCTCCTTCATGGAGTCGTACGCCTTCTCCTTGGCGAGCTTCATCACGTCCTCGGAGGGGAGGACGGGGGCGCCCATCGCGTGCGCCGGGGCGCCGCACTTGGTGCGAAGCTCGTCGATCATGCCGAGGATCGGCTTGATGCCGTTCTCGTAGCCGAAGCGGATCGCCTCGAGCATCGTCTTCTCGTCGACCTCGGCGGCGCCGACCTCGATCATGTTGATGCCGTCCTTGTGGCCGGAGAGCACCAGGTCGATGTCGCTGAAGTCGAGCTGCGAGACGGTCGGGTTGATGATGAAGGTCGAGCCCTGCTCGGTGATCACGCGGCCGACGCGCACGGTGGCGATCGGGCCCTGGAACGGCGCGTCGGTGATGCTCAGCGCGGCGCTCGCGCCGGTGCAGGCGAGGACGTCGCTGTCGTTCTGCGTGTCATGGCTCATGACCACGCACTGCAGCTGGATCTCGTCGATGAAGCCCTCGGGGAAGAGCGGGCGGATCGGGCGATCCATCATCCGCATGGTGAGGATCTCCTTCTCGCTCGGCGCGCCCTCGCGCTTCTTGAAGCCGCCCGGGTACTTGCCGGCGGCGCTGGTGCGCTCGCGGTAGTCGCAGGTCAGCGGGAAGAAGTCGATGCCGGCGCGCGGGTTGGCGCGCACGGCGGTGCACAGGACGACGGTGTCGCCGTAGGTGGCGATGATGGCGCCGTTGGCGAGCTTGGCGACCTTGCCGGTCTCGAACCGCATGGTGCGGCCGCCGATCTCGCGCTCGACGATGACGTGCTTCTTGGTGGTGTCAGACATGCTCAATCCTCTTTCCTTCGCGTTGTCGCGAATCGTTGCTTCCGAACTCTGTGTGTGTGTTTCGTCCGTCGGTCGCCGCCAAGGCGACAGCGGTCCGCCTTTCGGGGCAGGAGCCACGGCGCAGGACGAACCGGGTGCGGAAGCGCTGCGCGATGCCAACTGCCGCCGACGGGCGGCCGGGCGCGCGCCTTACTTGCGCAGGCCGAGACGCTTGATGAGGTTCTGGTACCGGTCGCGGTCGGTGCGCGCGAGGTAGGTCAGCAGGCGGTTGCGGCGGCCGACCATGAACAGCAGGCCGCGGCGGCCGTGGTGGTCCTTCGGGTTCGCCTTGAAGTGCTCCTGCAGGGCGCTGATGCGCTCGCTCAGGATGGCGACCTGGACCTCCGGCGAACCGGTGTCCGAGGCGTGCGTGCGGTTGCCGACGATGACGGCGGCCTTCTTGGTAGCGGAGATCGACATTGCTTGGGTGTGTCCTTGCGTGGTTTCGAGCCGCGCAGTGTAGTGGAAACCCGTTGCCGCTCAAGCACCTGCGCGCATTCGTCGTTATCGGCAGCGCCGACCGCTCCTATCCTTACTTGTAATCCATGTCCAGCGCCGCGCCAACCGCATCCACGGGCCTCCAAGGGGCCATCGCCCAGTTCCTCGCGGACGCCGCTCGCATCGAGCAGGGCGGCGGTCCGTCGGGCATCGAGCGCCAGCACCGGCACGGTCGACTGACCGCGCGCGAGCGCATCGAGCGGCTCGTCGACCCGGGAACCTCGTTCGCCGAGCTCGGCCTCTTCGCCGCGTGGAACATGTACCGCGAGTACGGCGGCGCGCCGGCGGCCGGCGTCGTCACCGGCGTGGGCACGGTGCAGGGCAGGCAGTGCATGGTCATCGCCAACGACGCGACGGTGAAGGCCGGCGCGTTCTTCCCGATGACGTGCAAGAAGATCATCCGCGCGCAGGTGATCGCCGAGCGCGCGCGGCTCCCGCTCCTCTACCTCGTCGACAGCGCCGGCGTCTTCCTGCCGCTCCAGGAGGACGTGTTCCCCGACACCGACGACTTCGGCCGCATCTTCCGGAACAACGCCGTCTTCAGCGCGATGGGCATTCCCCAGTACGCCGCGATCATGGGCAACTGCGTCGCGGGCGGCGGATACCTGCCCGTGCTCTGCGACACGCTGCTGATGACCGAGGGCAGCGGCCTGTACCTCGCGGGTCCCGCGCTCGTGAAGGCCGCGATCGGGCAGGAGGTCTCGAGCGAGGAGCTCGGCGGCGCAGAGATGCACGCGCAGATCTCGGGAACGATCGACTTCCGCGAGAAGGACGACCCGGCGTGCATCGAGCGGCTCCGCAGCCTGATGCTCGCCAACCGCTCGGCGCCCACCGCGCCGCAGCCGCCCGTCGCGCCCGCGGATCCCGCGCGCCCGGCGGCCGGCGTCGTCGACGCGTTCCGCGGCGAGCCGGGCCAGCAGTACGACATGGTCGAGCTGCTCTCCTGCGTCGTCGACGCGGGCAGCATGGACGAGTACCGCGCCGAGTACGGCAAGTCGCTCGTCTGTGCCTACGCCCGCATCGGCGGGTTCCCGGTCGGCATCGTCGCGAACCAGAAGAAGCTCACGCAGAAGAAGATGCCGGGCGGCAAGGCGGGTCCGTCGACCGCGACGAACATGCCGGCGGTGATCTACGACGACAGCGCCGACAAGGCCGCGCGGTTCATCATGGACTGCAACCAGCGCAAGGTCCCGATCCTCTTCGTGCACGACACGAACGGGTTCATGGTCGGCCGCGACAGCGAGCAGGGCGGGATCATCCGCGCCGGCGCCAAGATGGTGAACGCGATGGCGAACTGCGTCGTGCCGAAGCTGGTGCTCGTCGTGGGCGGCAGCTACGGGGCGGGCAACTACGCCATGTGCGGCCGAGCGTTCGACCCGCTCCTCACGCTCGCATGGCCGAACGCCAAGTGCAGCGTGATGGGTGCCGCGCAGGCAGCCGGGACGCTCCTGCAGATCGACCTCGCCGCGCGCGAGCGCAAGGGCGAGAAGGTCGACGACGCGATGCGCAAGCAGCTGCTCGACGCGATCACCGCGAGCTACTCCGAGCAGCAGGACATCCGCTACGCCGCGAGCCGCGGCTGGGTCGACCGGATCATCGAGCCGTCGCGCACCCGCGAGGAGCTGCTCGCCGCCGTGCGCGTGGCGTACCAGGCGCCTGTCGATGC
>JAIYBS010000168.1 GCA_027488415.1 Planctomycetaceae bacterium
GAACCGCTGCACGTTCGGCGGCGGGGCGGGGTACATCTTCTCCGCGCAGGCGACGTTCACCGACTGCGAGTTCAACGACAACGTGGGCGGCAGCTTCGGGGGCGCGTTCGACACGAACGCGGTCACGAGCACGTTCACGCGCTGCCGCTTCAAGGGCAACTCCGCGGCGCGCGCGGGGGCCTTCGAGACCTACGGCGGCGGCAACACGACCTTCGCGAACTGCCTGTTCACCGGCAACCGCGCCACCGGCTCGGGCGGCGGCGCGGCGATCTGGATCGGCGTCTCGTCGAGCATCGTGCGCGCGTACAACTGCACCTTCAGCGGGAACTCCGCGACGAGCGTCGCGGGCGGCGTGAACACCACCTCGGGCGGCACCCTCAACGCGTACAACTGCATCCTCTGGGGCAACTCCGGTCCCACCGGCGCGACCGCCGCGAACCAGGTGAACGCGGGCGGCGGAACGAACGTCGTCGCGGCGTGCATCGTGCAGGGAGGATTCGCGGGCACCGCCAACCTGAACGTCGACCCGCAGTTCGCCTCGGCGGCATCGGGCGACTACTCGCTGCTCGCGACGAGCCCCGCGATCGACTCCGGCAACAACACCTACGCGCCGACCGGCGGCATGACGATCGATCTCGCGGGTGCCGCGCGCTACTGGGACATCGCGGGCGTCGCGGACACGGGCGTCGGCCCGGCGCCGATCGTCGACCGCGGCTGCTTCGAGGTGATCATCGCCGTGCCGCCGTGCCTCGCGGACCTCACCGGCAACGGCACCGTCGACGGCGCCGACCTCGGCGTGCTGCTCGGCGACTGGGGCGGCACGGCGTCGGGCGACCTCAACGGCGACGGCACCACGAACGGCGCCGACCTCGGCATCCTGCTCGGCGCCTGGGGGCCGTGCTGAACGACCGCGCCCCCGCGCGGCTACCCTGCCGCGCAGCATGAACGGCATCGACTCGATCGAGGTCCGGACCGCCTCCGCCCGCTACGACGCGGTGGTCGGCCGCGGCGCGCTGCGCCATGCCGCCGCGCTCATGGCCGATCGTGGGCTGCGACCGTCGGCCTGCGCGATCGTCTGCGACGCGGCGGTGGAGCATGGCGCGGCGAAGTCCGTCGACGACTCGCTGCGCGCCGCCGGCACCCGCTCCGTGCGCATCACGATGGCCGCGACCGAGGACTCGAAGTCGCTCGCGACGCTCGGTGACCTCTGCGAGCGCATGCTCGCCGACGGGATCGACCGCGACGGCGCCGTGATCGCGGTCGGCGGCGGCGTGGTCGGCGACGTCGCCGGGTTCGCGGCCGCGACGTACATGCGCGGGATCCCCTGCGTGCAGGTGCCGACGACGCTCCTCGCGATGGTGGACGCGGCCGTCGGTGGGAAGACCGCCGTGAACCTCGTGCGCGCGGACGGCTCGATCGCGAAGAACATCGTCGGCTCGATCGCGCAGCCCCGGCTCGTGATCTGCGACCCCGAGGCGCTTGCGACGCTGCCGGCACGCGCGCTTCGCTCCGGGCTCGCCGAGTGCGTCAAGCACGCGGTGATCGCCGACCCCGCGATGCTCGGGTGGATCACGGCGCGCATCGACCCGATCCTGGCGCACGACCCCGACACGCTCGGCGCGCTCGTCGCGCGAAACATCCGCATCAAGGCGGGCGTGGTCGGCGAGGACGAGCGCGAGGACGGCCGTCGCGCGGTGCTCAACCTCGGGCACACCTTCGCGCACGCGATCGAGTCGCTCGCCCACGGCGAGGTGACGCACGGCGAGGCGGTCGCGATCGGGACCCTCGCCGCGTGCCGGCTCGCGCCGGGCCCCGCCGCCGACGACGCCGAGCGCGCCGTCCGGTCCGCGCTGCAGGCGATCGGGCTGCCGACGGCGCTCCCGGCGGCGATGCTGGTCGAGCGGCTGATGGACGCGATGGCGAGCGACAAGAAGCGCCGGGGCGGGGTACTGCGCCTGGTGGTCCCGCACGGGCTCGCGGACGTCCGCGTCGAGGCAGGCCTCCCCGCGGCGCGGGTCGCCGAGGCCTGGCGCTCCGTCGGCGCCCGCTGAACCGCCGGCCGTGCGGGCTTGCCGGTCGCCAATATCAAGCATGCTTCCCCTTGCGGCCGATGCAACCGGAGCCGCACGGCTGCGGCAACGGCACTCGGACCGGACGCACGGATGCGCACCATCGCGATCGTCAACCAGAAGGGCGGCTCGGGCAAGACCACGACCGCCATCAACCTCGCCGCCGCCTTCGCGGAGCGCGGCGATCGCGTCCTGCTCGTCGACATGGACCCGCAGGGGCACTGCGCCGCCGGCCTCGGCGTCCCCGAGTCGCGCATCGAGTTCGGCCTCGCGCAGGCGCTCCTCTGCGAGCCGCCGGGCGGGAGCGACCCGCTCGGGTGGCTGTGGGAGGTCTCGCGCGGGCTGCGGCTCGCGCCGTGCACGGTCGCGCTCGCGGGGCTCGAGAGCGCGCGCGGCGGGCTCGCGTCGCTTCCCGACCGCGACCGTCGCCTCGAGCGCATGCTCGAGCGCCTCGCTCCACACTTCGACCGCTGCGTCATCGACTGCCCGCCCTCGATCGGCTACCTGACCTTCAACGCGCTCCGTGCCGCCGACGAGGCGCTCGTCCCCGTGGAGACCGGGTTCTTCGCGATGCGCGGCGCCGAGCGCCAGCTCGCGACGATCCAGTCGCTCTGCGCGCAGGTCGGCCGTGCGCCCGCCGTGCGCGTGGTGCCGACCCTGCACCGCGACGGAAGCCAGCTCTCGCACGACATTCTGGGCGCCATCGGGCGCAAGTTCGCCGCACACGTGGCCCCCGAGCCCGTGCGCGACCACGAGGTGCTCCGGGAGGCGGCGAGCTACGGCCAGTCGGTCGTGGCGTTCGCCGCCAACAGCCCGGCGCACGAGGATTTCCGGCGCCTGGCGGCCTGGGTCGCCGAGGGTTCGGCCCCGGTTTCCGCGGAAACCCCCGCGGCTGCCGCTGGCGCGGCCGCACCCCCCGTGTATGTTGCGGAGGCCTTCGGCGAGCCTGGAACGGCTTCCGACGGGCACGCCTTCCCGAGGCTCGCAGGCACCGGCCGCGCGGCGGAGCTCGCGCAGCGCATGCGGATCTCGGGTGTCCCTGCGTCGGGACCTGGCGCTCCTTGAGTGTGCCCTGCGGTTGACCGCCGGGCGGCGCGGCTGCGGAGGCAGCGCGGAGGACCGATGAGTTCGAACGGCGACGCGTTCGGCAGCCTGGCTGCCCTCTTCACCAGCGGAAACGGCGGCAACGGCACCACGGCGCAGCAGGCGATGCCGTCGCGCGGCGGGGTCATGCTCGACGACGTCACGGTCGTGCTGGTGGGCAACCTCCCGGTGATGGCCGGGCTCTGGACGACGCAGTTCGCCGACGAGGTCGCGCGGGCATCCGGTCCGACCGCCCTCGTCCGGTTCGAGCGCGGCGACGTGACGGTGGAGCTGCTCCGCGCCGAGGGCCGGCAGGTCCCGCCCGCGGGCCCGGGCGCCGTCTCGCGCTGGCTGCCGCGCGCGGCATCGAGCGTCCGGAAGTGGCTCGTCTGCATGCCCGCGGAGACCGACCCCGCCGAGGTCCTCTCGTCGGGCCAGGGCATCGTGCTGATCACGGGTGCCGACGAGGCGGCCGTCACGGGCGGCTACCTGCGGCTCAAGCATCTCGCGGACGAAGGCATCGCGCGCGGCGCGCCCGTCGACCGGGTCGGGCTGGTGATCGTCGGCGCCCCGCCGGAGCAGGCCGCCGCGGCCGCGACCCGCCTCGCCGAGGCGGCGCGCGGATTCCTCGGGATCGAGGTCGAGACCGTCGCGTCCATGCAGCGCGTGGAGCGCGTCGAGTCGAGCGCCCGCGCGACGTACCCCGCCGTCGAGTGCCCGGCGATCGCCGAGTTCTTCCTGGAGCTCTCGCGCGCCCGCGCCGAGGGCTCCTCGCGGTTCGACGCGCCTTCGGCCGCGCCGATCCCGCTCTCCATCCCGACGCCCGTGGAACCGAAGCCGATCGCGGAGCCCGCGGCCGTCGTCGCGCCGCGCACCGTCGCGCCGGTCGCGGCATCGCCGGCTCCCGCGCACGCCGTCGCGCCGACCGCTGCACCGACCGCCGCGCCGACCGCCGCGCCGACCCCGCGCGCGGCGCCCGCCTTTGCGGCGATCCCGGTCGCGCAGCTCCCCCCGCGGCTCGTCCCCGTCCTTCGCGGCCTCCGTCCGCTCGGAATCTCGTGCCCGGTCTCGCCCGACGTCGAGCTCGCGCTCGACGACGAGCGCCGCATGCACATCGTCGGCCGCAGCGACCAGCTCGCGAAGGTGCGCACCGCGCACACCTGGGCGACCATGCACCGCGAGCTCCTCGGCCTCGCCTTCGCCGAGCTGAAGGACGGCTTCGAGGTCCGCGAGCGGATCCTGCTCGGCGACGCACGCGAGGCGATCACGCTGCACGGCACGGGCGTCCTGCTCGACGTGCTCGTCGTCGCCGATACGCCCGCCGGGCCGGTACAGGTGGTCGTGCCGCTCAACGACGCGACGACGTGCGGCTGAGCGACGCGCGGAGCGTGCGCATCCAGTTCGCGTGACGGAAGCCGTCGAGTTCCGCGCTCTCCCATCCCGCGCCCGCGAGCGCGTCGGCGAGCGCCGGCAGCTCCTCGGGCCGGCCGCAGCCCGCCGCGCACTCGGGCGGCGCGAAGCCGCCGTCGAAGTCGCTTCCGAGGCCCGTTCGCCCGCGTCCGGCGATCGACGCGGCGTGCTCGACGTGCCGCACCGCGTCCTCGAGCGTCGCGGGTCGCCCGTCGGCGAGGAACTTGCCGAACAGGTTGAGCCCGACCATGCCGTCGCGGCGCGCGATCTCCGCGATCTGCGCGTCGGTCAGGTGGCGCTGGATGTCCGGCGCATGGCGGCGCGAGTTGGAGTGGCTCGCGACGATGCGCGCGTCGGTCGCGGCGCAGAGTCCGTCGAACGCCTCGTCGCTCAGGTGGCTCGCGTCGTGCAGGATGCCGCAGGCGTCGAGCGCCTGCACGCAGTCGCGGCCCATCGCGGTGAGCGGTCCGTGCGGCGCGGCGTTGCCGCCCGCGTAGCGCGAGCCGCGCGCCCACGTGAGCCCGACGACGCGTACGCCGCGCGCGTGCCACCAGGCCACCTCGTCGGGGGTGCGGATCGGGTCCGCGCCCTCCATGAGGATCACGATGCCGGGGGGCGATCCCTCGGGTGCGTGCGCGCAGGCGTCGAGGTCGGCCGCGGTGCGGACGATCCGTGCGAGGCCCGTGCGCTCGAGCGCCTCGTAGACCTCGAGCTGCCGCACGCCGGCCGCATGCGCGGCATCGGCGTCGGAGCTCGACGCGTAGCCCCAGGGCATGCCGGCCGACTCCGCGCCGAGCTCGGTGAAGATGGTTCCGAGGAAGACGCGGACGCGGCCGCGCGCGAGCGCGGGCAGGCTCACGCCGCGGGTCGCCGGGTCAGGCAGCTCGGCGGCGACGTCGGGCCCGCCGAGGTGCAGGTAGGCGAGGTCGAGGTGCGCGTCCAGCCACCAGGGGCCGGCCGGGGCGGGGTGGGCGGCGTTCATCGGCGGCAAGGTACGCTTCCCTGCTCAGATCCATGACGATCGCCGCCCCGAACGTCTCCGACGCCGTGCTGCCGACGGCCCCTCCGACGGCGCCCGCGCCGCTGCGCGCGACGCGCGGCGAACGGGCGGTCTGCGCGGCGCTCGCGACCGTCGCGATGGCGGTGCTCGCGGTCGCGGCGTGGCTCGAGCCGGCCCCGTCGGGGGTCGGCACCCACCAGGCGCTCGGGATGGCCCCCTGCGGCTGGATGCAGGGCATGGGCGTCCCGTGCCCGAGCTGCGGCATGACGACCGCCTTCGCCCTCGCGGCGGACGGCAGCTTCCTGGCCTCGGCGTACGTACAGCCCATGGGCTTCCTGCTCGCCGTCGGGACCGCCGCCACCGCGCTCGTCTGCGCGCACGTCGCCCTGACGGGCAGTCGCCTCGGTCACGTGCTCGGCGCGCGCCTCACGCCGCGCCTGGTGCTCGGGCTCGGAATCCTCGCGCTCCTCTCCTGGGGCTGGAAGCTCGCGCTCGTCCGCGGCGTCCTGCCCGCCTCGCTGAACCAGCCATGAACATCCAGCGCATCGCGTTCCTCTCGCTCGCGGCCTCGCCGCTCCTCCTCGCCTCGTGCGGCATATTCGGCGTCGCGTCGAAGGTCGGCGAGGCGATCGAGGTCGAGAAGAAGGTCGAGGTCCTCGCCAAGTACCGCGGCCTCGAGAACAAGACCGTCGCGATCGTCGTGAACGCGGAGCGCGGCGTGCTCTACGAGTACCCGACCGTCGTGCCGAACGTGGCCGGCAACATCGCCGCGGGCATCACCGAGCACGTCAGCGGCGCGCAGGTCCTCGACTGGCGCGAGGCGCTCGCGTGGTGCTACCGCACGCCGAGCTGGACGACGCTGCCGCTCGGGACGATCGCCGAGGAGCTCGGCGTCGACCGCGTCGTCTACGTGGACATCTTCGAGTTCCGCCTCAATCCGCCGGGAAACCGCTGGATCTGGGAGGGCATGGCGGGCGCCAACGTCGGCATCGTCGAGCGCGACTCGCTGGATCCCGACGCGTTCAGCGAGGAGTACAGCATCTCCGTCAAGTTCCCCGACGTGAAGGACCTGAGCCGCGAGAGCGCCTCGGAGCAGTCGATCCAGCTCGGCCTGGTCGCCAAGTTCACGCAGACCGTGAACAAGCTGTTCTACGACCACATCGAGGACAAGTACCCGAACAAGCGGCTGAAGGGCTGACGCGATGCGCGCAACACGAGCCATCCTCCTCGCGTCGCTCGCGGCGCTGCTCGCCGCGGCGGGCTGCAACCTCGCGGTCCCGGCCCTCTACGTCGCGCAGGGGCCGCCGAAGCAGCCCGCGCTCTTCACGCTGCCGAAGGACAAGAAGACCGTCGTCTTCGTGGACGACCGCAAGAACGTGATCAGCCGCCTCCAGCTGCGCGCGATGCTCGCCGACGACGTCGGCACCATCTTCCAGAGGCTCGAGCTCGTCGACGAGGTCGTCAGCGGCCGCGAGCTGATCTCCTACGTGCGCCGCGTCGAGACCAGCTCGAAGCGCGTCTCGATCGAGGAGCTCGGCAACGCGGTGAACGCGGACGTCGTCGTCTACGTCGAGATGGAGAGCTTCGCGCTCTCGCCGGACGGCGCGACGCCGAAGCCCGTCGCGTCCGCGTACGTCAAGGTCGTCGACGTGAAGGCGAAGGAGCGCATCTTCCCGCCGATGGGCGGCGATCCCAAGGGCCACCCGGTGTCGAGCGAGCTCGACACGATGTCGCCCGAGATGTTCCGCACGTCGGCGCAGCGGCGCCGGGCCGAGGACATGCTCGAGAAGCGGCTCGCCGAGGACGTCGGGAACCTCTTCCACGAGTTCGAGCCGAAGGGCTTCGGCGGCGGCGTCTCGAAGTTCAACAACGTCTGACCGATGACGATCGCCCCGCAACGGTCGATGGCCGGTTCCCGCGCGCCGCACCCGGTGGCCGCGATCGTCGATCCGCGCGCCTGCTCCTCGCCGATGCTGCGGCTCCTCGCGACCGAGCTCGGGGGACGCGGTGCCGCCGTGGTCGGAAGCGTCGCTGACGCGCACCGTGCGGCAGCGGCCGGCGTCCGTGTGGTCGGCTGCTGCGCGCCGCCGCTCGGGAGCGTCGCGTTCGCCGGCAGCGCGCTGCGTTCGGCGCTCGGCGGACCCCGGCAGTTCGGCACCGTCGTCGTCGCCGGCGCCCGGGCGGTCGAGGCCGCGCGTGCCGCCGGGCTGCGCGCCGAACCGCTGCCCGAGCATCTCCCGGAGCCGCTCGCGCCGATCGCGCGCGAGGAACTGCGCGCGGCATGGGGCGTGGCCGAGGGCGAATCGGCATGCGTGCTGCTTGCGAACCCCGCGTCCGCCTGCGACGCGCGTGCCGCACTCGACATCGCCGGACGCACGGCGCTCCTCGGGGGCCCGGTCGTGCTCGTCGTCCACCCGGACTCGGGGAGCATGTCGCACGCGCGGCGGCTTGCCGCGGCGGCCGGCGGCGCGTGGCGCATCGCGCTCGATGCGCGCGCCGAGGAGCCGGAGCTCCTCTCGCGCGCTGCCGACGCGTTCCTGGCCGTGGGCCTGCGCGCACCGGCCGACGCGGAGCGGATGCCTCCGCGCGGGCTCGCGGCCGCGCTCTCGGCGCTTGCGCGAGGCGGAAGGCCGGCGCCGGCATCGGCGGAATCGATCGCGGTCCGGCTCGCGCTGCGCGCCGGGGCGGCGGTCGTCGCCGCGGACGGCACGCCCGGCGCCGAGCAGGTCGCCGCGGACCGCCGGTTCGACCCCAGGCGACCGAACGTGGCCGCGCGTGCCCTGCGCGCGGCGTTCGACGCGCGCGGGTAGCGGCCTCGGAGCCCGAGGCGATCGCCGCGTCGCTCAGCGAGTGGGTGCCGCCGCGATCCGATGCGGGGCGAGCAGCGCCTCCGCCGCGCCGCGGTAGAACTGCTCCAGCACGTCCCGGCCCAGCGCGACGCACCGCAGCTGCGGCGCGTCGTTCGGGTGGCGCGACGGGTCGACCATCGCGAGGTCCGGGTCGCTGATCGGGCTCTCGCCCTCCCAGTCCTTCTCCCAGAGCGCCCGCAGCGCCCAGTAGCGGCTCGCGTAGAGGTCGAACGCGCTCTCGCGGTCGCTCGCCTTCGCGGCCATCTCGGTCTTCTTCTCGCCGGACTGCAGGTGCTCCTCGTTGGTGACGATGTCGCTCCCGAAGAGCACGCGGCCGCGCCAGCGCGACATGAACGCGCGAACGCGGTCGGACGGGTGCCGGCTCACCTCGCGGACGATCCACTTGGTGGCGCTGGCGTCGATGTGCAGGTTCGGATGCGCCTCGAGCAGCGCGTCGAGGAAGCCGAGGTCCTCCGGCGAGCCGCCCATGTGCGCGACGATCCACGGGACGCGGTACTCGTCGAGGAGCCGCTCGAGCGGCTCGTAGTGGTCGCGCTTGGAGCCGTACCGCGAGCGGTCCGCGTACTTCGTCGCGAACCAGGTGTCGGGGTCCGCCACGTGCGCCATGAACGCCATGCCGAGCGACGCGGCCTCGTCCATCGCCGCGCGCCGGTGCGGCGCGTCGAGCGCCAGGAGCCGCGGGTCGCCCGCCTCCGCCCCGAAGTCGATGCCGCGCGGCGCGGCCCAGAACTTGCAGATCGCGGCGCCCTCGGCGCGGAACGACTTGATGCGCTCGAGGAACTGCGGTCCGTGGGCGGTGATCCGGTCCGGATTCGCGAAGTCGGGCACCGCGATGAAGTGGACGCGCTCGCCGAGCACCGCGCGGATCGCCGGCACCTCCTCCAGGCGCGTCATCGAGTGGATCTCCGCGATGCCGTAGAGGTCCATCGCGTCGCGCAGGAGCGTGGCGGCGCCGGTTCCGTGGACGTGCGAGTGGATGTCGACGATCGGCACCGGCGGCCGGGCGAACGAGGCGGCCTCGGCGCGGTAGTCGACGCCGAACCGGTTCGAGGGATTCAGGAACTCACCGGTCGCGGAGCGGAACATGCCGCAACTGTAGCGGGGGAGGGCGGCTCGGGATGGTGGGCCCGGCGCGCGGGCGGTCGCTCAGCGCGCTCGGGTGCGTGCCGCCTTCGCGGCCTCGCGCACCGTAGCGCGGGCGGTCGGCTTCTTCGCCGGAGGCGGCGTCACGGCGCGGCGGATCGGCGCCGCGGGCTTCGGCTTGGCGTCGGCCGCGCGCTGGACGGTCGTGCCGTCGCAGAGGCAGCGCGACTGGTCGCGCGGATCGAGCAGCGTCGCGGCGTGGTGGATCACGCCGACGTAGATCTCGCAGTCGCCGTCGATGTCGACGTGGCGCGCGAGCTCGCAGTCGAGGTAGCCGACGGCGCGCGCCGGCACCGGGCAGCCGCTCGCCGTGCGGTCGACGGACGAGCCGATGAACGGATCGATCCCCGGGGTCCGCAGGTCGAAGGCGCGTGTGGTCGACTGGTCGCTCGGGTCGAGCTGGCAGACGCAGAAGCTGCGGCTGTCTCGGATCAGCGGGCTGAGCACGTGGCCCTTCTGGACGGCCACCATCACCATGGGTGGGGTGGTCGAGCACTGCTGGACCCACTTGACGGTCACGCCGGCGCGGAGGTCCGCAAACGCGGAGGTCAGCACGAACGACCCGGCCGGGATGCGGGCGAGCACGGGGGCCACGAGCGCCCGATCGGCGGGCACCCAGTCCATCGCGTTCTTGTTCCGTGGGTTCACTGCCTCACGAGCCTTTCTCGGAGCGCGTTTCCCGGGAGCCGCGATGCGTTGTCGCGCATGGCATCGACGGTGGTGGGGGAAGGTGGCGCAGCCAGGTGGAGTGTGATGCGGGTTTGCGGAATGTCCACAAACTTCATCTCTGCAGTGAGTTACGGCGGAACTCGGAGGAAAGTTCGCGGACGGGCGAGAAAAAGTGAAGAAAAAATGGGTCAGTGTGTTGCGAAGTGGGGCGTTGTGGGTTAAAGTGTGCCCGGCGCCTCAGGACGCCCTCTCGCGTGCTTTTCCTAGGTGAGTACGAGCACACGTTGGATCAAAAGCAGCGCCTGGCGATTCCGTCAGAGCTGCGCGACGTGTTCGA
Organism: Planctomycetaceae bacterium; assembly: GCA_027488415.1. Taxonomy (GTDB): domain Bacteria; phylum Planctomycetota; class Phycisphaerae; order Phycisphaerales; family SM1A02; genus UBA966. Next base: position 10,582 of record JAIYBS010000168.1, read on the forward strand.
CCCGAAGGTGCACGGAGAGGCGTTCATCGCGGCGCCTGGCGCGAACGGCTCGCTCTGGCTCTGGCCGGAGAAGACCTTCGCCCAGCTCTCGCAGGACCTGGGCGGATCGCTTCTCGGCGAACCCGGACTCCAGGACTTCGAGCGGCTCGTGTTCAGTCAGGCGGCACGCGTGCCGCTCGACAGCGCGGGCCGGGTCCGGATCCCGGATCGGCTGCTTGCGAAGTTCGGGCTGGCGGGCTCCATCATGATCCTCGGCGTGCGGGATCACCTGGAGCTGCTCGAGCCCACCGCCTGGAAGCGCGAACAGGAGCGCATCCAGCCGGAGACCGCGGACATCTGGCGCAAGGCGCGGCAAGCACTCGCCGCCGCGCAGCGCCCGAACTCCTGAACCCCGCGGCCGGCGGAACCGGCCGACAAGTGAATCACTTGCGATGGTGCGCAGGAGGAACGCGCACCACCGCAGCGGCCGCAAGTCGCCATGGATCGGAGTCTTGCGTGCCACGGACGCGCGCTTCGGCGCCTCGCTCCGCGCTTGCCAAGGATGGCGCGCATCGGTTCGAAGTCCCTCGGGACGCGTCTGGATCGGTCGGCCGGACCACGGATGGTTCGGCAGTTCGAAAGCCTCGTCAGGTCATGGTTGACC
>JAIYBS010000024.1 GCA_027488415.1 Planctomycetaceae bacterium
CGTGGAACCTGTGGGCGCTGCGGCACCACCGCGTCAAGGCCCACCTGCGCGTGGCGGGCAACGGCGTGCACCTGCGCGAGGTCGTCCTGAAGGCGCTGCCGATGCTGCTCGGGCTCGGGATCTTCCAGGTGAACACCTTCATCGACGGGCTCGTCGCCAGCTGGCGGACGATGGTCGGCCCGACGATCCTCGGCATCCCGTTCCCGCTCGAGGAGGGGAGCATGACCTTCCTCAGCTACGGGCAGCGGCTCTACGAGTTCCCGCTCGGCGTGTTCGGCGTGGCGATCGCCACCGCGATCTTCCCGGCGCTCGCGCGCGAGGCGAACGAGCCGACCCGCTTCGTGGACACGCTGCGGCGCGGGCGGCGGCTCAGCTTCTTCATCGGATTCCCCGCGAGCATCGGGCTCGTCCTGGTGCGCGACCAGCTCGCCGGCGCGATCTTCCAGGGCGGCCGCTTCGACCGCGAGGACGTCCGGCAGGTCGGGTTCGTGCTCGCGATGTACGCGCCCGCCATCTGGGCGTACTCGATGCAGCAGCTCGCCACGCGCGCCTTCTACGCGCTCGGCGACACCGTGACGCCCGTGAAGGTGAGCGCCTGGATGGTGCTCCTGGACCTCGCCCTCAACCTCACCCTCATCTGGACGCCGCTGCGCGTGGCCGGGCTCGCGCTCTCGACCGCGATCTGCGCGGTGATCCAGATCGTCATCATGACGCGGATCATGCACCGCCGCATGGGCGCGCTGGCGGGCACCGACCTCGTCATCGTCGACCGCGAGACGCGCGCCTCGTTCGGGCGGACGATCGCGGCGAGCGCCGCGATGGCGGCCGTCACTGCGCTCGTCTCGATCGCGTTCTCCGGCGAGGACACCTGGCTCTGGAGCGTCGGCTCGACGCTCGTCTTCGCGGGCGTCGGCGGGGTGACCTACCTGGCTGCGGCGCGGCTCCTCAAGATGCCGGAGCTCGGCTGGGCGCTGCGCGGGAAGTGACGCCGGGGGCCGCCCGGCATCGATTTCCGGTCAGCCGCAGGCGCCCCAGTTGCCGAGCAGGATGCCGAGGTCGGCGCCCGTCACGACGCCGTCGCCGCTGAGGTCGGACCCGTTCGCGGTTCCGGGCGTGCCCCAGTCGCCGAGCAGCAATCCGAGGTCGGCGCCCGTCACGGTGCCGTTGCCGTCGAGGTCGGCGGGGCAGGCCGCCTCGTCGGCGATCGCGATCACCGTCGTCAGCGCGCTCGCCGCCACGTGCGAGACGCGGCCGGTGTCCTCGGGCACGCCGCACTGGTCGAAGTCGTTGCGTCCCCACGCCCGCACCGAGCCGTCCGCGAGCAGCGCCACCGTGTGGTGCAGGTTCGCCGCCACCTGCGTCGCCGCTCCCATGTCGGTCGGCACGTTGCACTGGCCGAAATCGTTGAGCCCCCAGCAACGCACCGATCCGCTGGTGCCGAGCGCGACCGTGTGCGACCCGCCGCCCGCGACACGCGCGACCGAGCCGATGCCCGCGGGCGCGTTCAGCTGCCCGTAGGCGTTCGACCCCCACGCCTGCACCGCGCCGTCCGCGCGCAGCGCGATCGTGTGGTACCAGCCCGCCGCGATGTCCTGCGCGCTCGCGAGCGACCCCGGGACATCGCACTGCCCGAACGAGTTCAGCCCCCAGGCGCGCACCGCGCCGTTGACGCCGCGCACCACCGTGTGGTTGACGCCCGCCGCGACCTGCGCCGCCGGCGCGAGGTCGCCCGGAACCGCGCACTGCCCGTAGGCATCGGAGCCCCAGCACCGGACCACTCCGTCGGCCCGCAGCGCGACGGTGTGCGAGCTCCCGGCCGCCACCTGCAGCGCGCTCGTCACGTCGACCGGCACCAGCGCCTGCCCGACGCGATTCGATCCCCAGCAGCGGACCGATCCGGCCGCGTCGATCGCCACGAAGTGCTCCGCACCCGCCGCGAGCATGCGCGGCGAGCGGATGTCCGCCGGGATCCCGCACTGCGTGTAGTCCATGCTGCCCCAGCAGCGAACCGTGCCGTCCTCGAGCAGCGCCGCGTTGTGGCTCGCGCCGCACGCAATCGACTCCGCGGGCGGCATGTCCTCCGGGATCTCGAGCTGCCCGAGGTCGTTCGCGCCCCACGCGCGAAGCGTGCCGTCGGCGCGAAGGGCGAGCGTGTGCGCCACGCCCGCGGCAACCTGCGAGACCACGCCCACGTTCGTCGGCACAGTGCACTGCCCGAGGTCGTTTCGGCCCCAGAGCCGCAGCGAGCCGTCGGCGCGGCGCACGATGGTGTGGTTGCCGCCCGCCACGAGGTCCGCGGCGACGCCGACGTTCGCGGGCACGTTGCACTGGCCCCAGATGTTGTATCCCCAGCAGCGGACCGATCCGTCGGCGCGACGCGCCATCGAGTGATCGAGCCCGGCCGCGACCTGCACCGCGACGCCGACGTTCGCGGGAACGGTCGCCTGGCCGTACGTGTTGCGGCCCCACGCGCGCACCGCGCCCGCAGTCGTCAGCGCCAGCGAGTGGTTGCCGCCGGCGGCGACGTCGAGCACCGTGCCGAGATCCGAGGGAACCGTGGCCTGGCCGTACTGGTTGAAGCCCCAGCCGCGGACCGTTCCGTCGACGCGTCGCACGAGCACGTGGCCCGTTCCGCCGCTCGCCTTGACGATCGGCCCGAGCGCGGGCGGCGCGCTGGCCTGCAGCAGCGCGTTGGAGCCCCAGAGCCGGAGCGTGCCGTCGCCGGACATCGCCATCGTGTGATTGCCGCCGCAGGCGATCCGTACCCACGGCCCGCGCGAGTCGCCCGACTCGAAGACATGCTTGCCGAAGCCGACGATGTCGCCGGGAAGGCGATCCGCCAGCACGGGCGCGGAGATGACGAGCAGCGATCCGGCGAAAGCGAGGGCGGTTTGGCGCATGGTGGCCTCGGTACGGGCGAAGGGAGCGCGGGGTTCATCCCGCCGGCGCCCCAAACCGCGGCGCGACGGATCGAACGTACCCGCGGAATGCGCGGGTTCAAGGGAGGACGCCGGGTTTTCGAGGTGCGCTCCCGAGTTATCGCGTCCGGCGCTGGAACCTGTGATTGCCAGGATCGTGAAACTGGAGGCCGCGCTGTTTCACGGCGAGAAGCCCCAGCCCGGGTTACCGCGCGCACGGCCCCCACGCCGAC
>JAIYBS010000309.1 GCA_027488415.1 Planctomycetaceae bacterium
GCCTCCGAGCGCAGCAGCGCGTCGAGGCGGTCGCCGGCCCCGAGCGCCGGTCTTGCCGGATATCCCGCGCGGGTCAGCAGCGCGCAGATCCGCGCCGTGTCGATCGGCGCATCGGTCTCCGCCGTCGCGCGGCCGAGCATGAAGTCGACCTGCGCGCCGGCCACGCCCGGCTGCCCGCGCAGGATGCCCGCGACCGCCGCCGAGCAGCTGGCGCACTTCATCCCGTCGACGAGGAAATCGACCGTCCCGCGATCGTTCATTCCCCGCGCCTCGCGAGCGTGGCACAGGCGCGGTGACGCGGGCAGCTCGAGAGGTGATCGTTGACCATCCCCACCGCCTGCATGAACGCGTAGCAGATGACCGGCCCGCAGAACTTGAACCCGGCCTTCTTCAGGTCCTTCGCCATGCGCTCGCTCTCCGCGCTCGACGGACGAACGTCCGACGGCCGCCGCAGCCCGTTGTCGATCGTGCGATGGTCGACGTACCGCCAGAGCAGGTCGCGGAACGCGCCGCGTCCGCCTGCCTGCATGACGGCCTCCCACGCGCGGGCGTTCGCGATCGCGCCGTCGATCTTCGCGCGGCTGCGCACGATGCCCTCGTCGCCGAGCAGCCGCGCGACGTCACGCGCGCCGTAGCGGGCCACCTTCGCGGGATCGAACCCGTCGAAGGCGCGACGGAACGCCGGGCGCTTGCGCAGGATCGTGATCCAGCTGAGGCCCGCCTGGAAGCCGTCGAGCACCAGCTTCTCGTAGAGCGCACGGTCGCGCGTCTCCGGAACGCCCCACTCGGTGTCGTGGTACTTCACGTACACGGGGTCCGTGCCGCACCACCAGCATCGCGTCCCGTGCGGGGGTTCCGTCGTCGCAGCCATGCGCGAATCGTAAGAAAACATGCCGGGGGGCCCCCGGCATGTTTTTCGCCCGGCATCGGCTCCGCCGTCACACGTTGACGAGGCCTGCGCGGTCGGGCGCTGCCTCGCGCAGGTCGATGCCGTGCTCGAGGACGCTCTTCAGGTTCGCGAGGTAGAACGCCCAGCCCTCGCGGCAGCCGGTGTAGGCGCCCTCCAGCAACTTGAAGTCGCCGGTGGGGTGCATCCGCTGCTCGAGCTCCACGGTGACGCGGCCGTCCGGCCGGGGAGCCACGCGGAACTCCACCCACCCGCGTCCCTCGTACCAGCCGAGCCGGATCCGCTGCGGCGCCTCGGTGCGGAGCACCTCGTCGTCCTCGCTGACCTCGCCGGGAATCGTCCTTCCGGCGGCGTCGGTCGCATCCAGGCTCGGCCACGTGAGTCGCAGCCGCGCCCCCTGCTCGAGCCCGCGGTCCCGCGGCCACTGACGCCCGTCGTGGGTCCACGCGTCCGCACGCAGGAGAAACCAGCGCTCGAGCCCCTCGCACGTGGCGAGCATCCGCCACGCCGCCGGCACGGCCGCGCGGACGTGGATCGCCTGCGTGAAGCCGAGCCAGTCACGCCCGGTGCCCGTTCCGAAGAGGCTCATGCGCCACGGCACCGTCTCCGCCGTGAACACGCCCTCCTGCACGGCGGGATCCTCGGCGAGGCGCTCGGCCGCGGCCTGCGCATCCATCCTCGGGAAGACCACGAGTCCGAACGAGCGGTCCTCGGCGGGTCCGGCGAGCACGGCATCGCCCGCGGCGACCATGCCCTGCAGGAACGCGAAGTGGCGCCCGAGCGCCTCCAGCTCGTCGGCGGTCGGCTCGTTGCGGAACTCAGCCCGGGTCGGTCGGAGGAACGCGATCGCTGCCATGCGCGGAAAGTAGACGCAGGCCACGGGCGAAATCTCGCAACCGCGGACCACCCTTCCTGCGAATCCGAGAGGCATATATCCTGATTTCGGGAATTCGATCCGCACCTGCCCGGGTGCGACCCCGGAGTCCAAAGCGAGCGCGTCGCCGCCCCCATCACTCCTCACGAAAGGCGATCCACCACCATGTACGGAAAGCAGACGGAACGAGCCATCGGCGCCATGAGCCGCCTCGCCGAGGTGTGGGACGGGGGGAAGACCCGTCTTTCGGCGTTCGAGATCGCCGACCAGCGGGGGCTTCCCCGCCCGATGATCGCCAAGATCCTGACGGCGCTGTCGCAGGCCCACCTGGTTGCCGGATCCCCGGGGCCGGGCGGCGGCTACGCGCTGGCGCGCCCGCCGAGCGAGATCACGCTGCGCGAGGTCTACGAGCTGTTCGAGCGCGAGGACCGAAGCAGCACCTGCCCCTTCGGCGGCGGCGTCTGCGGGGTCGGCGAGCCCTGCGCGCTGCACGACCGGTTGGTGGACATGCAGCGGCAGATCGCGGCGTTCCTCAAGGAAACGACCTTCGAGAACTTCCGGGTCGCATCGCAGGAGAAGGGCCTGAAGCCGACGCCGCTGTCGATCAGCGCCCCGGGACCTCGGGAGAGTTATCGCGCGGTCGAGCGACGGAGGAAGTAGCGCGCGGCGGCTGACGGTCTATGCTCCGCGCCTCAACCGCCTTCGCGGTTGAGACTCCGGGGGCATTGAGGACGTGCCGCTGCCCCACCGACGGACCATCGCGATTCTTGCAACGACCGGCGCCAGCGTGGTGGCGAGACTGTCCGCGTTGGCATCGCAGGCGATCGTCGGGATCTACCTCTCCGAGGAGCAGGTCGGCACCTACGCGCTCGCCCTCGGAATCATCGGCGTCACCGGAATCTGGCGAAGCGGCGGGGCCGCCACCTTCCTGCCGACAGTCAAGCCATCGGAATTCGATGATTGGGCGCGGCCGGCACTCCGC
>JAIYBS010000212.1 GCA_027488415.1 Planctomycetaceae bacterium
CAAGCAGCACCAGCTCGACGTGCGAGGGCTCGTCGTCGGCGCCGAGCAGGAACGAGCAGCGCGTGCCCACCGCCAGGCGAACGCCGCGTTCCTTGGCGGCCACGTGCGCGCGCACGACGCCGGCCATGGTGTGGCGGTCCGCGACCGCGACCGCGCCGAGCCCGAGTTCCGCGGCGCGCGCAACCACCTCCTCGGGATGGCTCGCACCCTCGAGGAAGGAGAAGTTGCTCGCGGCCGCGAGCTCGCAGAATGAAGCGGTGGACGTCACGGGGTTTCTCGTTGTACGGTGTTTGTTAGGATACCTCCGTCCGTACGCGGAACATCCCCCGTTGACCGCCTACGCTGCGAATGGCGCGGGTTCCGCCGACGGGCGCCCGGCCACGAGATCCCCATGCCCACCCTCGCCGCACTGTTCGCCACTCTCGCCCTGCAGGGCGCCGCGCCCGCCGCGCCGGCTGCGCAAGCCACGCCTGCCACGCAAGCCACGCCGCCGGACCGGACGCCCGACCTCGCGACCGTACTGCCCCTCGAGCGCACGATGCCGGTCGACCCGGTCATCCTGCAGCGCGGCACGGTCGCCGCCGGCGACCCGCGCATCTCGCTCGTCTGGGAGGGCAACGCGTACCTCTTCGCCAGCGAGGACACGCGCGAGATCTTCCGCAACGACCCGTTCAAGTACGCCGCGCAGGACGGCGGCGCGTGCGGACGGATGGGTCCGCTCGGCGGGCTCGGCGACGCACGGCGCTACGGGCTGCAGGACGGCTTGCTGTACTTCTTCGCCTCCGACGACTGCCTGAAGTCGTTCCGAGTGGAACCGAAGAAGTACATGGAGCCGCAGGACATCCTGCCGGTCGGCAGTCCCGAGCAGCAGGAGGCGGGCCTCGCGGCCATCGATCGATGGGTCGCATGGGCCGGCGGCAAGGCCGCGATCAAGGCGGCCGCGACGTACTCGCAGACCTCGACGCGCCGCGTCAACCAGGGCAAGGACCAGTGGGACGTGACGGAGGCGCTCGAGATCGCGGGCCCGCGCACCATGCGACGCATCGACACCTGGAGGAAGGTGGGCGGCGCCGCGACCGACGTCCACGTCTACGCGATGGAGGCGATGCCGGAGCGCGCGACGATCACCTCGAGCAACGGCAAGGTGACCGAGCTGGCGCCGTCGCGCCGCAAGGCCTTCGAGCGCACGATGAACCGCCTGCCCTACGCGATCCTGCGCGCGCGATACCGGCCAGAGGCCGGCTTCCTCGCGATCAAGACCGGCGAGGGCACGCTCGGGGGCGCCGCGTGCGACTACGTGCAGACGTGGTTCGAGGGCAACTCCACGTACCTCGCGATCGACAAGGCCACCGGCCGACTCGTGCAGGAGGGGCACATCGGCCGCGACGAGTCGCTGCGCGTGTCGCCGCTCACGCTCGACGTGGTCGCGGAGGCAGGGCCGGAGGCGCTGCGCCTGCCCACGCAGTGGGTGACCTCGCGCACGGGCGAGAAGGAAGGCACGAAGGGCCCGGTCGCCGCGATCACGGTCGGGCCGGCGCGACCGGCGCCGGCTCCGGCGCAGCCTTCGCAGCCTCCGCAGGCGCCGACGCCGAGGTAACGCTCCGCCAGAAGCGCGCCGAGTACTTCCATCGCTCGCGCGAGCCGGGGATCGGGATGTACGACCCGAACTGGCCGCGGCCGCTCGCGCGGCGCTCGTAGACCGGGTCGCTCTCAACCCACTCCTCGCGGGCCATCGGCGTCACCTTCCACTGGACGAGGTCCGCGCCGACGGCGCACGCAGCGGCGGTCGCCTGGTCGCCCACCTCGGCATCGCCCGTGCTCGCGGTGAACTGGCTGCTTCCGAGCTCGCGTGCGTCGGAGGCCGCCGGCGGTTCCTGCACGACGGTCGCGGCCTTCACCGGCTCGAGGCGCTCGCCCGCGTAGCCGACGAGGAACGGGTTCGTCTGGCAGCCCGCAAGCAGCGCGAGCCCCGCGGAAATCCCGGAGGCGACGACGGCGGAACGGCAACGAGCGAATCGGCGGATCATGCCCCGAGTCTATTCGACGGTGCGACCGCATCCGGTCGCTCGCGGACGAGGACGACGCGCGCCTCGCCGAGCCGCGCGCGCAGCTGGTCGACGAGCTCGCCGACGGCACGCTCGCTCTCGGCGCGGCGGTCGTTTCCCGCGGCCTCCGCGCCCGCGTCGGCGACGGCGCGTCCGAGCTCGCCCGCGAGCAGCGGCGTGCCGCCCGCGCACCGCCCGATCCGCTGCGCCAGGAGCACGATCCGCTCGATCCCTTCGCCGAGCTCGTGGTGCCCGAGGTGCACGCGCTCGAGCCGCGGCGCAAGCAGCGACCACAGGTGCGCGGGATCGCGGGTCGGTGCGCCGAAGTGCAGCGTTCCGACGACCGGCGCGAGCCGCGCCCGCTCGATGCGCACGGCGAGCGACCGAACCCCGCGCTGACGCGCGTCGAGCGACTCGCACAGCAGCGCGATCGCCTGCCTGCAGGCGAGATCGACTGCCTCCCGTTGCGCGCACGGCGACGCGAAGGCGAACTCGCCCACGACCGGCGCCGGCGCGGGAACCGCGCGGAACGGCCAGCCGAGCGCACCGCTCGCGCCCGTCATGAAAACACGGTCGAGGCGTTCGAGGAGTGCCGGGCCGAAGCGGTCCGCGAGCGCGGCGCGGGAGATCGCGCGCAGCTCGCCGATGCGACGGATGTTGACCTCGCGGAGCGCCTCGCACGCAGGCTCCGCGAGCCGAAGCGCCTCGACGGGCAGCGAGTCGAGGTCCGGCGCCGAGCATCCTGCCCCGCCTCCGTCCGTGCGGCCCAGCGCCGCGGCGGTCGCACGAACCACGGCCTCACCCCCCGAGGGAGCGCTGCCGATCGCGTGCGCGATGCCCCGGCGTGCGAGGCCACGGCCGACGCGGCGAGCCAGGCGACCCGCGCCGCCGTTCACGCGCAGGCATCCGCTGGCATCGAGCAGCACGAGCGGCGCACCGGAGGCAATCGCCGGATCCGCCTCCTCGACGTGCACGCGCGGCGTGAAGCGCATGCACCACTCGGCCATCCGTCCGAGCGTCGATCGCGGACGCGACCACCCGGGCAGCGCGACCGCGACGAACCACGGCACCACGGCAGGAGGCATCGCTCACCCTGCCCGGCTCGCGCCATGCGGATCGCACTGACCATCGACGCGCTCGGCAACGTGCATCGTGCGTGCCCATCGCTCGCCCCTGCTCGTCACGCGATCCCGGCCGCGACCGCGCGACTCGCGCATCGGTACGGGGGCGCGAACGTCGATCCCACGATCAAGTTCACGATCATGCTCACGCTCGCGTCGCCGCGCCGCGCGCTCGGCACGCAGCGCCTCGGCGCGGCGCCGGCGTCGCGATGCGGCCATCGCCTCCGAGGCCGGCGCGCGGTCGGCCCCGTGCCACCCGAAGTCGCGCACCGCTCGCGTCCCGCACTCGACCGACAGGCACACGGAGGCGCCCTTGGCACGCTCGAGCGTCACGAGCCAGGCGGGCTCGGAGGGCATCCGTTCCAGCAGCGACGCCGGGATTCCCTGCACGGACCGCAGCCAGGGAACGCGCTCCGCGATGCTCGACGGCCCCGGCGCGCACCGCACGTGCCAACGCGTGCTGCAGGCACTGAGCGCCGGGCGGCCCGATGCCACGCCGCGCAGCGAGAGCAGCAGCACGCCCGATGCCGCAAGCTGCAGGCGACGCGTCGCCGCGAGATCGAAGCCGCGCCCGTCCGCGACCACCGCGCACACGCCGGGGCAGCGCGCCGCCTGCTCGATGGCCCAGAGCCTCGCACCCGCATCGCGCGCCGG
>JAIYBS010000182.1 GCA_027488415.1 Planctomycetaceae bacterium
CGCCCGTCTGCCACATCAGGAACGACCACTGGTCGACGGCGTCGGCCACGCGCTTCTCGAGCGGCTTGCCCGCGCCGTGGCCCGCGTCGCGGTCGACCCACAGCAGGATCGGCTCGGCCGACGGGTCGCTCGCGCTCGTGGCCTGCAGCACCGCCGCCATCTTGCGCGCGTGCAGCGGGTGCACGCGGGAGTCGTTCTCGCCGGCCGTGAAGAGGACGGCCGGGTACTTCGTGCCCTTCTTCGCGTTGTGGTAGGGCGAGTACGCGCTCAGCCACTTGAACGCCGCGGCGTCCTCGCTCGATCCGTACTCCGGCACCCAGTAGCGCGCGAGCAGGAAGTTCTGGTAGCGGAGCATGTCGCAGAGCGGCACCGCGCTGATCGCCGCGCTCCAGAGCTCGGGCCGCTGCGTCACCGCGACCGCGGTCAGCAGGCCGCCGTTCGAGCCGCCCATCACCGCGAGGTGCGCGGCGGACGTGTACTTGTCGGCGCAGAGCTTCTCGGCGACCGCGTACAGGTCGTCGAACACGTTCTGCTTGCTCTGCAGCATGCCGGCCTTGTGCCAGGCGTCGCCGTACTCGCCGCCGCCGCGGAGGTTCGCCACCACGTAGATGCCGCCCTTCTCGAGAAACGGCACGATCGTCGGGATGAACTCGGGCTTGAGGCTCACGTCGAAGCCGCCGTAGCCGTAGAGGACCGCGGGGTTGCTGCCGTCCATCTTGGTGCCGCGCTTCATCACCACGAACGCGGGCACCTGCGTGCCGTCCTTGCTGGTGGCGCGGACCTGGGTGACCTCGATGTCGTCGAGCTTCGCGGGCACCTCGGGCTTCGCCCAGACCTCGGGCTTGTAGGGCTTCCAGAAGATGTCGCAGCGGTAGACCGTGCGCGGCATGTTGTAGCTCGCGAAGCTGAGGAACATCTCGGTGTGCCGGCGGTCGCACTGCACGCTCGCGCTGCCGAGGCCGGGCAGCGGGATGTCGCCCGCGGGCTTGCCGTCGTACTTGTAGGTGCTGACGAGGTCGTGCGCGTCCTGCTGCCAGACGACGACGATCTCCTCCTTGCCGAACTCGACCTGCGCCATCACGGCGTCCTTGCGCTCGGGGATGACGTCCTTCCAGTTGCCCTCGGCCGGGTTGTTCAGGTCGACCATCACCAGGCGCGTGTTCGGCGCGCCGAGCGTCGTGGTCATGTAGAGGCGGTCACCGACCACCTCGACGGGCGTGAACTGCGCGCCGCGGCCCACGGCGACGGCGACGCGGCTGTCGCGGCCGTTGCGCAGGTCGTCGAGCTTCGCGGCCCAGAGGTCGTTCTCCGTCCAGCCGCGCGTCATGCCGAGGAGCACCCACTTGTCCTCGCTCGTCAGCGTGCCGAAGGGGATCTCGGAGGGCTTCACCTGCTTCAGGAAGACCGGGTCCTTCTCGACCGGCTCGCCGAGCTTGTGGAAGCAGACCACGCGGCTGTACGGGTCCTTCGGGTCGGTGAGCTTCGAGTAGACGAACGCGTCGCCCCACTGGTTCCATCCGCCGAAGCTGACCTTGCCCGGGATCTCGTCCTTGAAGTGCTCCTTCGTGTCGGTGTGCATCACCTTGAGCACGCTCATCTCGGAGCCGGACTTGCTGGAGCCGTACGCGAACTTCGAGCCCTGCCACGAGGGCGCCCACCAGTCGATGGAGGTGAGGCCGGTGGTGTCCATGACGTTCGGGTCGATGATCATCTCCGCGCCCACGTTCGCGCCGCCGTTGCGCGCGTAGACCGCGGGCTGGTTCATCTTGCCCTCGCGCATCGAGTAGAAGTAGTACGGGCCGCGGATGGTCGGCACGCCCCAGCTGGTGATCTGCATGAGGGGCGTCAGCTTCGTGCGCAGCTCCTCGCGGCAGCGCAGCGGGTCGAGCGTGCTGCGCAGGTGCGCGAGCTGCGCGTCGGTCCACGCCTTGACCTCGGGCGAGTCCTTCTCGAGCGGCTCGAGCCAGCGGTAGTCGTCGGAGACCTTCGTGCCGGCGTAGTCGTCGGCGACCGGCGCGACCTTCGTCTGGGGCGGGACGGCGAGCAACGCGGCGGCGAGCAGGATCGGGTTGATCATGCCCGCAGGATAGGTGCGCCCCGTGCCGCGTGGGCACGGGGGAAATCACCCTGCGATCACGTCGGGCAGCTCGAAGAGTCCCTCGGTGAGGTTGCGCGGTCCCTGCTCGGTGATCAGCACGTCCGCCTCGTAGTGGACGGCGAGCGAGCCGTCGGCGGTCCAGATCGGCCACTCGCGGCCCTTCGTGCGGGTCTCGGTGGTGCCGATCGCGATCATCGGCTCGACGGCGACGATCATGCCGGGCTGCCAGGGCTTCCACGCCTCGCCCCATTCGCCGGGGTAGGTGGGGACGACGTTCGAGATGAACGGCGGGCCGTGCAGGCTGCGGCCGATGCCGTGGCCGCCGAGCCCGCGCACGAGGTGGAAGCCGCACTCCTTCTCGACGTGGCCCTGCACGGCCTTTGCCCAGTCGATGAGCGGTCGGCGCGGCTGCATCGCGTTGATGCCGCGGCGCAGGCTCTCCTTGCCGCTCTCCATCAGCGCGCGGGTGATCTTGTCGGGCTCGCCGAAGGAGTAGGTCCACGCGGCGTCGCCGATCCAGCCCTTGTTGCGGACGCCGATGTCGATCGAGAGGACGTCGCCCGCCTTCACCGGGTCGCGGCTCATCGTGTGCGTGCCGTGGACGACGCAGGCGTTCGGGCTCAGGCACGCGTGGCTCGGGTAGGGCGGATGCCCGCGCACCTGGTATCCGAGGAAGCAGCTCTCGCAGCCGAGGTCCTTGAGCGCCGCACCCACGAACGCGTCGATCTCGGCGAGCGTCAGCCCCGTGCGGAGGAAGCCGACGAGCCGGCGATGCACCTCGACCACGCGCTCCGCGGCGGCCTCTGCGTGGGCGATGTCCTTGGGGTCGGTGACGAGCACGGGGGCGGGATCGTAGGGGAAATCGGTGCCCGGGAACGCCGGGCGTCGTCCGCTCACGCGACGCGCACGGCGACGTCCTCGCCGAGGATCGTCGCGTCCGGCCCCGGGCCGGCCACCTCGTGCGCGTACGCGCGCTCGTCGCGGTGCGCGAGGAGCTGCAGGTCCGCGCGCATGCCGGGCAGCACAGCGCCCGTCTCGTGCTCGAGGCCGAGGACGCACGCCGCGTTCCAGGTGACGGCGCAGATCGCCTCGGCGGCCGTGAGCCGCATGTGGCGTCCGGCGAGCGCGGCCGCGAACTGCGCGCTCGGGCTCGGCGCGCTGCCCGGGTTCCAGTTGCTCGCCACCGCCAGCGCGCCGCCGCGGTCGATGAGCGTGCGGCCGTCGGCGAAGCGGCCGTCGAGCGCGAAGCCGCACACCGGAAGCGCGACGCCGATCGCGCGGCTCGCCGCGAGCGCCGCGATGCCCGCGGGCGTGCTTGCCTCGAGGTGGTCGACGCTGCGCGCGCCGAGCTCGACCGCGAGCTCGAGCCCGCCGAGCGGGTTGAACTGGTCGGCGTGGATGCGCACCGCGCAGCCGAGGCGCCGTGCCTTGCCGAGGAGCTCGCGGCACATCGCGACGCTCCACGCGCCGTCCTCGCAGTAGGCGTCGACGGCGATCCCGGGCATCCGTTCGGCGACGCGCTCGACGAGCGCGCACATGTCGGCGAGCTGGTTCGGGTTCCCCGCGTCGATCGCGTGCCCGAGGAGGAGCGTCGGCACGACCGGCGCGGGCCACACGCGCCCGACCGCGAGGATCGCATCGAGCATCTTGAGCTCCGTCGCCGCGTCGAGGCCGTAGCCCGTCTTCACCTCGACCGCGCCGGTGCCGGTGGCCCGCATCTCGGCGAGCCGCTCCGCGAGCTGCGAGGCGAGCGCCTCGCGCGGCGCGGCGCGCACGGCCGCGACCGTCGACAGGATGCCGCCGCCCGACTTCAGGATCTCGAGGTACGACGCTCCGGCGCGCTTCATCTCCCACTCCGCCCAGCGCTCGCCGGCCCAGCAGGCGTGCGTGTGGCAGTCGACCGCGGCCGGCATCAGCACGCGCCCGCGCGCGTCGATGCGCATCGACGCCGCGCGCGTGGCGAGCGGCGCGTCGCCCACGTGCGCGATGCGGCCGTACTCGACGACGACGTGCCCGCGCTCGATGACGCGGAGCTCGCGCATCTCGCCGCCGCGCCGCGCGCCCCCGCCCGCGGGCGGCATGCACGTGACGATGCGCGCGTTCTCGATCGCGATCGATCCTTCGACCATGCCTCGACAGTACCATGAAGCCATGGAGCTCTTCGTCATCCGCCATGCCAAGGCCGCCGACCGCGATCCCGAGGCGTGGCCGGACGACTCGCAGCGCCCGCTCACCCGGGAGGGCGCGAAGGAGTTCGAGCGCGTCGCGCGGTGCATCCTCGAGTGGCGTCCGTCCGTCGACATGGTGCTCTCGAGCGGCTTCGTCCGCGCGTGGGACACCGCGCGCATCCTCCGCGCCAACGCGGGGTGGCCGAAGCCCATCCAGACGAAGCTCCTCGAGTCGACCGACGCCGGCTCCGCGGACCCGGTGATCGCGTTCCTCGCCGAGCAGCCCGCCGACGCGCGGATCGCGCTCGTCGGGCACGAGCCGATGCTGAGCGAGCTCGTCGTGGGCCTCGCCGGCGAGCGGGGCGGCATGCGGCTCGACCTCCGCAAGGGCGCGGTCGCGTGGCTCCGCGGGGAGCCGGGATCCATGTCGCTCCGCGGGCTGCTCGTGCCCGCCATGCTGCGCGGCGCGTAGCGCCCGGCCGTGGTGTAATCTTTCCGCCAATGGAACTCCCCCCGAACAGGAAGAAGTCCCCCCTCGTCGAGGTTGCGTGGGACGGCCCGATCGTCCAGATCAAGTTCGCCGGCCCGAACATCGGCCAGCGCGAGACGCCGATCATCCAGGAGGACATCGGCCCTTACCTGAAGCTGAAGACGATCAAGTTCCTGGTGCTCGACCTGAGCTCGGTCAGCTTCATGAGCTCGATGGGGCTCAGCATGTTCATCGGCGCCCGCAACGCCGCCGCCGCGGTCGGCGCGCAGCCCGTGCTCTACGGCCTCAACAAGGACCTGAAGAGCCTGATGGCCATGATGAAGATGGACAAGCTCTTCAAGGTGGTCGACTCGCAGGCCGACCTGTCGAAGCTGCTCGGGAAGTGACCGCGGGAGTCGGATCCGGCCGCGATCAGTACGCAAAGCCCCAGGACGGGATCGGCTCCTCGGCGGCGGCCTTCGCCGCGGGACGGGCGGTGACCTGTCCGGCGCGGAACATCCGCCATTCGCTCGAGGGACGCACACCGTAGACGACCACGTCGGCCTTGCCCTTGTCCTCCTCGCGGAGCCGGAGCGTCTCGCCCTTCTGCACGGAGACGGTGAGGATCCGCGCGAACGGGGCGCGCGCCTGGATCTCGCTCACGAGTCCGCCGTCGAACTCCGAGTGGAACTGCCCGACGAGGTGCACGACCTTCGCGCCCGACGGGAGGTCGGCCATGCCGCGGACGATCGAGTCGGCCATGGTGGCGTCCCACATCCGCTGCGAGCGCAGCACCTCGTCGACGCGGGCGTCGTCGGGCTCGTTGCCGCCGCTCGACATGAAGGCCTTGAATCGCGCACGGTAGGTCTCGGGCGGATCCTTCTCGGGGATCGCGAAGAGCGCGCGCTCCTCGGCCGGCAGCTGCTCGAGCGCCTCGTAGCCCTCGGTGCGCGCGCGACGGACGTACTCGCGCGGCGCGTTCGCGGCGATCACCGCGCAGCCGTTGCTGCGCGCGCTGTCGATCACCGGCTGGTAGAAGGTGTCCCACGTTCCCTTCGAGGCCCAGTTGCGGCTCTCGGTGCGCTCGACGAACTCGTCCTTGGTGATCTCGCCGCGCAGGTACGCGTCGACGATCGGCTGCTCGTCCCGCTCGAGCATCTCGAGCGAGACCGCGGTGCCCGGCCACGTCGCGATGGTCTCGGCGACGATCGCCTGCTGCACGAGGTGCGCGTTCGCGTCGTCGTGCTGCTCGCCGACGATCACGATGTCGGCCCAGCGCACGCCCACCGAGAGGCCGTTCCAGTCGACCGGGTCGCCGGTGTCGCCGCGGAACATCGCGAGGCTCCGCGGCCCCGACTGCACCTTCGGCGTCATGGTTGCCCGCTCCTCGGGGTGCCAGTACCAGACCGCGTCGTCGTAGGGGTTTCGCGTGCACGAGGCGGCCGACGCCGCGGCCACGAGGGCGGCGAGCGGCAGCAGGGCGGTCGACGGGGCGGATCGGCGGACCATGGGGTGCAGGGAGTGTAGGTATCGGGGCCGCCCGGGGTGGCGCGCGGGCGGATCGGGGTTACCGTTTCGCCGATGGCCCTCCCCACGCGCCTTCGTTGCCTCGTCGCCGGTGCCGCCCTCGCGGCCGCGGCCCTCGCCTCCCCCGCCTCCGCGCAGGATCCGGCCCGGCCGTTCCGCGACCACGTCGTGGTGCGGGTGCACGCGTCGACCGTGCGCCAGGTGCAGGCGGCGCTCGCGCTGACCGACGACCTCTGGACGCACGGGGCCGGCATCGGCAGCTTCGACATGCGCGTGTCGCCCGCGCAGCGCGCGGCGCTCGAGGCGGCGGGCGTTCCGCACGAGGTGCTGATCCCGGACCTCGAGGCGCGCATCGACGCGGAGTTCGCGCGGCTCGCGGCGGCGGGCGGCGGCGTGCCCGGCGGCGAGGGCGCGGAGGGCGGCGTCGCCGCGGACGACTGGTTCCTCGACTTCAAGAGCCTCGCGCAGATCGATGCGCGCATCGACGAGCTCGCGGCCGCGCACCCGGGCATCGCGCAGGTGATCACCGCGGGCCAGACCTTCGAGGGCCGCGCGATCCGCGGGCTGCGCATCTCGCGCGCGGCGAACCCGGCGGCTGCGCCCGCTTTCCTCTTCAACGGCTGCCAGCACGCGCGCGAGTGGGCGACGCCGATGACCGTGATGTACGTCGCCGACCGGCTGCTCGCGGGCGCGACGAGCGACCCGCGCATCGCGTCGGTGCTCGAGCGATCGGCCGTCTACGTGATCCCGGTCGTGAACCGTGACGGCTACCTCTTCACGTGGGCGTCGTCGGCGAACCGCCTGTGGCGGAAGAACCGGCAGCCGAACTCGGACGGCACCGTCGGCACCGACCCGAACCGCAACTGGGGCTACGGCTGGGGCGGCGTCGGCGCGAGCGCGGTGCCCGGCGACGACACCTACCGCGGCACCGCGGCGTTCTCGTCGCCCGAGGCGGCGGCGCTGCGCGACTTCTACGTGGCGCACCCGCAGCTCGTGGCCTCGATCGACTTCCATGCCTACAGCCAGCTGCTGCTCTGGCCGTGGGGCGGAACCGCGGAGCTCTGCCCGGACGACGCGGCGCACCGCGCGATCGGCGGCGCGATGCGGTCCGCGATCCTCGCCTCGGCGGGGCGCTCGTACGCGGCGGGACCGATCTACTCGACCATCTACCCGGCGTCGGGCGGCTCCGTCGACTGGACCTACGGCGACCAGGGCGTCCTCAGCTACACGGTCGAGGTGCGCGACACCGGGACGTACGGATTCGTGATGCCGCCCGCCGAGATTCTGCCGAACGTGCGCGAGAACTTCGACGCGTCGATGGCGATGATGGAGGGCGCGCTCAGCCCGGCGATCGTCGAGCCCAACGGGACGCTCCCGCAGGTGCTCGTGGCCGGCCGGCCGACGTCCGTGTCCGTCACCGTCACGCCGACGACCGGGACCGTGCTCTCTTCGGCGCTGCGCGTGCGCGCGGCCGGCGATGCGGCGTTCGAGAGCGTGCCGATGTCGTCCTCGGGTGGCGTCCACGTCGGGCAGCTGCCGGCGTTCGCGTGCGGCCGCACGGTGGAGTACTGGTTCGAGGTGACCACGAGCGCGGGCGTCGCCGCGTATCCGTCCGGCGCGCCGGCGACCGTGCTCTCGGCGCTCTCGCAGGAGGTCACCGTGCGCCTCGACGAGACCTTCGAGGGTGCCGCCGCGGGATGGACGGTCGGTGCCACCGGCGACAACGCGACCGGGGGGCTCTGGACGCTCGTCGACCCGGTCGGCACCGCGGCGCAGCCCGAGGACGACCGCACGCCGGGATCCGGCACGCGCTGCTGGGTGACGGGGCAGGGCGCGGTC
>JAIYBS010000127.1 GCA_027488415.1 Planctomycetaceae bacterium
CCGTCCAGCCGTCGACGGCCGCGCCGGCGACCTCCACCGTGCGACGCTCGACGATGCCCCGGCCCTGGTCGAGCGCGGCGACCAGCAGCACCGACGCGCCCTCCGAACCGCGCACGATGCAGCGATCCTGCACCCACAGCGCGTCCTTCGAGGCACGCGGTCCGCCGGACCCGCCGCCTTGCTCGCCGCCGCGGCCGCCGCCGGTCCTCGGCACGATGCGGACGCGCGCGAGCATCTCCGGCTTCAGCTCGGCCGCCGGGTCGTCGATGCGCACCTTCGCCTGCACGGTGTTCTTGGCGATGTCCGCCTGGTGCACCATGCGGATCACCTCGCCGCGGAACGTGCGGCCGGGAAGGACGTCGAGCACGATCTCGGCGCGATCGCCCGCGGCGATCCGCCCGGCGTCCGCGAGCGGAACGTCGGCGCGCACCTGCAGCTTCGACGGGTCGTAGAGCTCGAACAGCGGCTTGCCGTCGCCCATCGAGCCCGCCGCCATGCCCGGCACTGCGCCGCGGACCATGACGACGCCGTCGATGGGTGCGCGGATCCTCGTCCGCTCGAGCGCGAGCGCGCGCATCGCGCGTTCGGCCTCCGCCGCCTCGGTCGCCGCGCGCATCGCTTCGATCCGCAGCCGGAGCCTCGCGACCTCGCCTGCGCTCGCGGCGCCGCCCTCGACGAGCCGCGACTTGCGGCCGAGCTCGTCCTCCATCTCGGCGACCTTCGCCCGCGACTCGAGCACCGCCGACTCGGCGGCGAGCAGGGCGATCCGCTGCTCGTCGTCGACGAGCTCGACGAGCACCTGGTCCTTCGCGACGCGGTCGCCCTCGAGCGCCCCGACCGTCCGGACGATGCCGGGCGTGAGCGCGGGCACGAGCACGGGGAAGGGCGACGGCTCCACCCATCCGGGGGCCTGCACGGGCGCGCCCTCGGTCGGCGCGGCGGTGCCGCCCGGCGCGACGGGGGCCGCGCCCCGTACGGTGACCGGCACGACGTCGACCGTCGGCAGCGGGGCGAGCGTCCGCCACGCCGTCCATCCGAGGACGCCGAGCGCGATCGCCACGAGCGAGCCCGGGATCGCGACCCGGGTGAGGAACCGCCGCGGCGGCTGGGGAATCGCGTTGCTCATTCCATCGTCTCCAGTGCGGTGAATCCGAAGTCCGGCATCGAGGAGGCGCCGCCCATCCCGGCCGGGGTGCCCATGCCGCCCTGCTGCATCGAGGGGAGCCGCCCGCCCGCGAGCGCCCGATCGAAGGCGAGCGTCGCCAGCGCCCGGTCGCGCTCCGCGCGCGCAAGCTGCAGCAGCAGGTGGTTCTCCTGATGCTCGCTGCGCCAGAGGTCGAGGGCGCGGCGCTCGCCGGCCTCCACCGACTGCTCGAGGAGCCGGCGATTCGCCGCGAACGCGCCGAGCGTCCGGTCGCGGAGCGTCGCCGCGTGGTGCTCAGCGGCGGCGATGTCCGCGAGCGCGCGCCGCGCGTCGATGACCGCGCGCTGCCAGACGCGGTCCGCGTCGATCCGCGCGATCTCGGCATCGGCCATCGCGGCGTCGACGCGGAACCGGCCGTCGTTGAAGATCGGCAGCTGCGACTCGATCATCACCATCGCCGCGTCGTCCGACTCCATGTCGCGCTCGTAGCCGGCACCGAGGAACAGCGTCGGGATCCGCCCGGCGGCCGCGAGCGCGGCGCGTGACTCGGCACCGGCGACGCGCGCCTCCGCCGCGCGGACGTCGAAGCGCCGTGAGCGCACCAGCGCTCGGAGGGCGTCGTCGTCCTCCGGTGCGGGCGCGGGGCCGATCGAGCACGCGGCGATCGCCGACGCGGTCGAGCCGTCCGCGAGCGTCCAGTCGAGGTGATGGTCGCCCCGGCCGATCGCCTCGAGGAGGCGCGTCTTCGCCGTGATCACGGCGACCTCCGCCTCCATCACCCGGTTCGTCGCCTCGGCCGCGTTCATGCGGGCGCGATTCGCCGCGTCGGCGGTCGAGTCCCCGGCGGCGAAGGCGAGCTCCTCGGCGCGCAGCACGCGGGCGGCGACCTCGGCGTCGCGCGCCGCGAGCGCCGCCTGCTCGGCGGTCGACGCGGTCTCGACGTAGGCGGCGCGCGCCTCGACGACCGAGGCCGCCGCCATCGCCGCCGACTCGAGCAGGATCGACCGCAACTGCGCGTCGGCGTCGCCGACGATGGCGTCCCGCTTCCACAGCCAGTCGACCTGCGCCGCGAGCGTCGCGAGCACGGGCACGACGCCCATCGAGAGCGGTGCGCCGACGGCGGCGCTGAGCGTCGGGTTCGGCGCAAGCTGCGCGTCCCCGTACGCCGCGCGCCGGCGGTCGGCCTCGGCGAGGGTCCGGCGCAGGGCGCGGTTGTTGACGAGCGCGCAGCGGACGGCGGCGTCGGCGGTGAGCGGCGAGGTGCCGTCCCACGAAAGGTCGGGCTCGGCCCACGGGCGCGAGGTCGCGGACTCGGCAGCGCCCTCCGGCTGGCCGAGCGCGGCGTCGAGGCGCGGGGCGGCCTCCGTGAGCGACGGACCGCGTTCCGCGGTGCAGGCGCAGGCTGCGACCGCGGCGACGAGCGCGGCGGCGAGGGGTGCCGTGCGGCCGCGCGGCGCGCGGCGGTGGAGTCGGTGGTGCAAGCGATCGTCTCCGAGGGTGCATGCGAAAGCCCCGCGGCACGCGCCGCGGGAAGGCATGGCCCTCGGGTCAGATCAGGAGCGTTGCGTGGAGCGCGAGCGTCGCGCGGCCGTGCGGTCGCCACGGCGGGCCGGTGTCGAGCGGCGCGCGGGCGGCAGCGATCGGCGTGGACGCGACGGTGCGCGCCGCGTCGGCGAGGAGTGCCGTCGCGACGGCGTCGATCTGCGGCGACAGGTCGGGAAGCTCGACGGCAGGAGCGACCGGGCCGACCCGGTCCTTGCACGTCGCGCAGCAGTCGCCGTCCCGCACCGGCTGCTCGCCGCCGCAGCAGCCCGAATCGGCTTCCGCTGCCGCGTCGACCTCGCAGCAGCAATCGTCTGCCTGCGCCTCGTCGGCGCAGTCCGCGGTCGCGTGCTGGGCGTGCGCGACGATCTGCACCGCCGCCCGGACCTGGCAGCAGCAGAACGGCATCCAGGCCGCGAGGAAGGCGAAGAGGGCTCGTCGCAGGAACGTCTGCATCTGCGAGCCCAATGTAGCACCCTCCCGGGTTCTTGCATCGAATTTCGCCGGATCGCCCTCCGGGCGTGCGGCCAATCCGGGGAAACCCACGCGGTTCGTTCCGGTAAGGTTTGTCCATGGCCCGTTCCCTCGTTGCCCCCACGGTCGTCGTCTCGCTGCTCGCAGCCGGTCCCGCCTGGTCGTTTGCCGCGGTCCAGGCACCGCCCGCCGAATCCGCGCCGAAGGCGGTGCGCACCGCGCCCGCCGAGCGCGGCACGCTCGCGGTCGTGATCGAGCGCAGCGGGCGGGTCGAGCCGGTCCGCAGCGAGTCGGTGCGGCTCGAGCTCGAGTCCTTCGGTGGGCCGGTCTCCGTGAAGGATGTCCTCCGCCGAAGCGGGCCGGTCAAGGCCGGCGAGCCGATCCTCGAGCTCGAGGGCAAGGACTTCGAGCGCGGCCTCGAGGACCTCCGCACGCAGCACGCCGAGGCGACGCGCCGGCTCGAGATGCAGCGCGAGGAGCGCGCGATGCAGGCGCGGCAGGCGGTGGCCGGCGTGGAGCGCGCGACCGTCGCCGCGGAGCTCGCGCAGCAGGCGCTCGAGCTGCACCGCGACTACGAGGCGGCGAAGGCGCTCGAGATGTCGGACCTCTCGCTGAAGTCGAGCCTCGACGGACTGCAGGACAGCCGCGACGAGCTGAGCCAGCTCGAGAAGATGTACTCGGGCACCTCGCTCCAGAGCGAGACGAAGGACATCGTCCTCGAGCGCGCGCGCCGCGGCGTGGAGCGCGGGAGCGTCTACGCGCGCTACGCGAAGCGCGACAACGAGATCTTCAAGGCGATCCGCGCTCCGAACGAGTCGCGGCGCGTGCAGGACCAGGCGAAGCAGTCGAGCCTCGACCTCGAGTCGGCGCGGCTGCAGCAGCGGCTCGGCGAGATCCGCGCCGAGCTCGACCTCGCGCAGAGCGAGCGTGGCCTGCGCGATCTCGGCCGGCGCCTCGAGCGCATGGAGGGCGATGCGAAGCGGCTGCGCGTGGCCTCGCCCGCGGACGGGTTCCTCGTGGTGAAGGTGCGCGAGCCGGGAGACCAGCTGCAGCCCCGGCAGGAGGTGCTCGAGGTGGTCGACCTCGGCCGGCTGCGGGTCCGCGGCACGCTCAGCGCCGACGCGATCCGCTTCGTGAAGCCCGGCGATTCGGTGCGCGTGTGGTTCCCGTCCCGTCCCGAGGTGCGCGCCGAGGCCGTGATCGACGAGATCGTCTCGGTCGGATCGCCCGAGGGCGAGGGCGCATCCTTCCCGTTCGTCGCGACGGTCCGCTCCGCGGACGCGTCCGTGCTCCCCGGCATCGAGGCGCGCGTCCTCGTGCGCGGGTCGCTCGAGGACCGGGTGCTCGTCCCGTCGAAGGCGATCAAGCAGGACAAGGGCCGCTTCACCGTGCGCGTGGCGGCCGACGGCAAGGATTCCGAGCGCGAGGTGCGCGTGGGCGTGTCCGACGGGACCCGCACCGAGGTCGTCGAGGGCATCGCCGCCGGCGAGCAGGTCGTGGTGCCGGATGCCTGAGCGCGCGATGCTGCGTGCGTCGGTCCTGGCGATCGCGGCCGCGCTGCCCCTTGCGTGGGCGTGCGGGTGCGGCTCCGCGGCGCCAAACGTCGCCGCGTCCGGCCCCGACGCGGCGCCGGGCATGCCGTCCGCGCCGCCGCCTCCGAGCGAGGCGGTCGCCGGTCGGGCTGCCGCACCTTCGTCCACGGCCACGCCGCCTGCGCTCCGCCCCGTGCCCGGTGCCGCCGCCGCACTTGAGCGCACTCGTACGGCACGAGCGCGCGGGTTGTCGTGGATGCTCGCCAACCAGCGGCCGGACGGCAGCTTCGGGACCTTCGAGAGCCCGCGGGCCCGCGAGATCTTCCTCGATACGCAGGCGAGCCACCGCGCCTTCCACACCGCGACCACGGCGCTGGCGTGCTGGGCGCTCGTCGTGCCCTCGAGGACGGACCCGGCGGCTGGCCGCGCGCTCGCGCGCGGGCTGCGATGGCTCGAGGACCAGGGCGAGGTCGGCCGCGCGTCCGGCAACACCTTCTACAGCGTCTGGACGCACACCTACCTGCTCGAGCTCGCGGCCGCGGTGCTCTCGGAGCCGGGCCTCGCCGACGACCATGCGCCGTGGCGCGCCATCCTCGGTCGCGAGCTCGAGGTCGCGCGGCGCGAGCAGAGCGCCGAGGGCGGGTGGGCGTACTACGACTTCAACCACGTCGGGCAGAGCCCGAGCGGGCACGAGAGCACGAGCTTCAACACGGCCGCGATGGTCGAGGCGGCGCTCAACGCCCGTGACCGCGGCGGCTCGCTCCCGCCGTCGATGCTCGACGATGCCGCGCTGTCGCTCCTGCGCATGCAGGTGCCGAGCGGCGCGTTCGCCTACGGTACGTACGCCGAGCTCAACCTGGCCGCCGACTACAACAAGGTCTCCGGTGCCAGCGGACGCCTGCAGGCCTGCAACCTCGCGCTGTTCCGAACGGGCAAGGGCGGCGTCGACGGCGAGGCGCTCCTCCGCGGCGTCGAGCTCCTGCGCGAGCGGCACCACTACATCGAGATCGCCCGCGGCCGCGTGATGCCGCACGAGGCGTACTACCGGAACTCCGGCTACTACTACTTCTTCGGTCACTACTACTGCGCGCGCGTGCTCGAGGTCGCGCCGCCGGGCGATCGTCGCGACCTCCTCGTGCGATGGCTCGCCGAGCAGATGGCGATCGACCAGAACCGCGACGGCAGCTGGTTCGACTACCCGCTGTACGGCTACGGCTTCGCGTACGCGACCGGGTTCGCGATGCGGACGCTCGAGATCCTCGAGCCGATGCTCGAGGCCCAGGTCGCCGGCGCGGAAGCAGCTTCTGCGGAAGCCGCCCCCGCGCCGATGCGCGACCGCTGAGTCCCACACGCCGCGTCAGCTGCGCAGCCGGCCGCGCCGTCCGGTCGCCATCGCCGCACACGCGAGCGATGCCGCCGCGCCGGGGGCCGGGACGTCCGGGCCGCTTCCCGGCGTGTCCGCGCTCCACGAGCCGTACTCGCCGATCGTCCATCCCTTCGGGCCGAGCCACGCGTGCGGGGGCATGCCGCCGGTCGCGGTCAGCGGGATCGACCCGACCGTGACGTCGGAGTAGGTCGGTTCCGACGACCCGGAGCGCACGAATGCGACCGAGTCGATCAGCTCCGACCACGGGACCGCGTCGAACGTGCCGTCGTTGCTGCCGTCGAGATCGATCCCCACGGAGCCGCGGAACGCGCGCACCAGGAGGTACGTGACCGTGTCGGAGTTCTCGAAGTTGATCGAGTCGCCCGAGCCGACCACCGCGTGCGATGCCTTCGGATCGACGGTGAGCATCGTGCCGCCGAACGTCGTGGATCCGAAGCTCGCCTCGTGCCCGACGAACCGGCCGTTCGAGCCCAGCGTCCAGGACGAGAGGTCGATCGCCGCCTCGACCACGCCGGACGGGTCGGTCCCGCTGTCGCCGATCGCGAGCAGCCACACGCCCGCGAGCGATCCGCCCGGCGTGCCGAGCAGCTCGAAGTACTCGTCGCTGTCGGCGCCCTGCTGGTCGACCCGCAGCTCCGTCAGGCGGATCGTCCGGCTGGGGCTGCTTGCTCCGTCCCCGGAGGACACGCCGGCGTGCGCCGCCGTCGCCGCCGCGAGCATCCATGCGATCGCGATCCCGCCACAGGCGGTTCTGCCGTTCTGTTCCCTCGTTGCCATCCGTCGCTCCCTGCGGCCGTGCCGCGGAAATCCCTGCGCAGGCCGGAAAGTAGCGGGCCCGCGGCGGGTTCTCGGATTTTCGGGCGGAAGTTCCGTTCAGATTCCGCCCCGCGCCCGTCGTTCGGCGCGGATTCCCGTTGTCTCCGGACAGCCGCCGGGAGACAATGTCCGGATGCCACGCACTGCCTGCCTGACCAAGCTCCTCCCGCTGAGCGCGGCGTGCGTCGCCTGCGCCGCGTCCGCCGAGACCCTCGTCGTCATCCCCGACACGCTCAACGACCGCGTCTGGGCGTTCAGCGCATTCGACGGCACGCTGGTCTCGAGCAACTTCATCCCGTCCGACGGCCGCATGAAGCAGGTGATGCAGATCGCGCAGACTCCGCAGGGCACGCTCGTCATGGCGGATCCCGGGACGGACCTCACCTGCAGCGCCGACGACGCGGTGCGCGAGTACACGGCGTGCGGCCAGTACATCCGCACGCTGGCCTCGCCCGCGGACGGCGTGTGCAACCCCGAGGGCATCTGCGTCGCCTACGGGAAGATCTGGTTCGCGCGGCAGGCAGACGCCGCGTTCGAGCCGGCCCCCGGCCGGTCGGCCCTTTGGTCGATCAACTTCGACGGCACGGGCCTCACCGAGTCCTGCGCGCGCGCCGACCTCGGCAAGATCTGGGGGCTGCTGCCGCACAACGGCGGGTTCATCGTCTCCGACGGCACCGACGACAACCTTGAGTTCGTGCCCCTCGACTGCTCCGCGGCCGCGCCGTTCCACGACTCGGACGGCGTCTCCGGCATCGACTTCCCGCAGCAGGCGGCGAAGCTGTCGGACGGATGGATCGTGGCCGCGGGGTTCACCGCCCCGTACGGCCTGTTCTTCTACGACTCGAACGGAATCGTCCAGTACCTCTTCCCCGGGATCACCTCCCCGCGCGGCGTGTTCGAGCTCGGCAACGGCGAGATCCTCTACACGGGCGGGACGCGCGTCATGGCGTACAACCCGAACTCGGCGCAGGAGCGCACGATCGTCGACCAGCTCGGCACGAGCTTCCGCTGGATCTCGACGATCGACGTGTGCCGCGAGGACCTCGACTGCTCCGGCGACATCTCGGGCGGCGACCTGGGCGTGCTGCTCGGCAACTGGGGCACGTCGGGCCGCGGCGACCTCGACAACTCGGGCAGCGTGAACGGCGCCGACCTGGGCCTGCTGCTCGCGCAGTGGGGCCCGTGCGGCTGAGCGGCCCCGCGGCCGAATGAGCGAACGAAAAAGCGACGCGAGGCGCACCGATCGGTGCGCCTCGCGTCCTGTCCGCGGATCCTTCTCAGGGGTCTCAGCGGCCTCCGCGGCGACCGTGCGAGCGGCCAGCGGCGCGAGAGGGTTCGAGTCTTCTCCCGGTCTCCGGGAAGACGGTAGCCCGGGGACCCCGCAAGGCAAACGGAATCGGCCCGACTTTGCGTTCGTGGCGGCCGGCCGCGCCGGAAGGGTTTCTGCAGAGAATCGAAACGGCGGCCGTAGACTCGCTCCATGCGATTCCCTCCCGCCGTGTGGTCCCTGTCCGCCGCCGCATGCCTTGCGCCGGCCACGATCGCAGCTCCGCCTGGGCTCGGCGAGCCGTTCCCCGGGCCGCTGCTCGCGACGGCCGTCCGCGGCCGGATGACGAACGTGCGAGAGCCGGGATCGGTCGCCGTCGTCGCGTTCATCCGGACGTCCGAGGCGCTCAGCAGGCAGGCGCTTCCCTCGCTCGCGGGCGTCGCGGATCGGTTCGGCTCGAAGGTCGCGGTCGTCGCGGTGAGCGACGAGCCGGTGTCGATCCTGCGCGACTTCACGGTCTCGCCCGAGTGGACCGACCGGATCTCGTTCACGGTCGCCGCGGACCCGACTCGCAATGCGTTCCAGACGGTGTTCGGGCAGAACGCATTCCCCGAGCTCCCGGCGATCTTCGTGCTGCGCGGCGGGAAGGTGCAGTGGCGCGGCGCGCCGGCGGACCTCGCGCCGGTGCTTGCGGACGTGGTCGCCGGCACCTGGGACATCGAGGCCGCGAAGCGCTCCGCCGAGCAGGCGCGGCTCTGGGATGCGCAGATGGGCCGCATCGACTCGATGGCGAAGTCCGGCCGCACCGACGACGCGCTCGCCGCGCTCGACGAGTCGTGCCGAAGCGCGCTGCCTGCGCAGCAGGCGACGTGCGCGGGGCGGAGGTTCTCGATCCTCCTCGACGCGCGGCGGGTGGGCGATGCACTCAAGGTCGGCGAGGAGATCCTCGCCGCGCCCGCGAAC
>JAIYBS010000191.1 GCA_027488415.1 Planctomycetaceae bacterium
GAACAACGCGGGCTGGTTCACCGGCGACCCGACCTCGGTCGACAACAACGCCGAGCTCATGAGCGCGTGGGCCGGCGGCTTCGCCCGCACCAACTCCAACCTCGTCACCGCCTTCGGCGGCTACAGCTTCCCGGCGAGCTCCAACGCCGCCGCGCATGGCATCTGGGTCTCGCACCTCGTGGTCTCCGGCAACAACAAGGTGATCGGCATTGACTTCACCTTCGCCGCCTCGGCCTCGATCAAGGACGGCGTCACCGGCGCGACCAACAGTGCTCGCTTCCAGTTCATCCCCTCACCCTCCGCCCTCGCCCTCCTCTCACTCTCCGGCCTCGCCTCGCGGCGGCGCCGTTCCTGAACCACCCCTCGTTCGATTTCCCCTCGTTTCCTCGCTTCTTTTCTTCACTTCCCTCACTTCCCCTCACCCTCACTCCCTCGTCCCTCGCCCGCTGTGATGGGCGCGCGAACCAGGACGACAACTTGAAATCCGCCTCCGGGCGGGAAAAGGATCCAGCCATGAAGACTGCGTGCTTCGTCATCGTTGGCGCTTCGATGATTGCCACCTCCGCGGACGCCGGGTTCCTCGGATTCGTCGCCTCCGTGCGGACCTCCGGCCGCTACACGCTCGTCGACGTGTTCGCCGGCGTGTCGAACAAGAGCGACCGCTTCCTCAACGTCTACGACGCGACGATCTCGACGAAGCTCGCCAACGGCTTCTTCCAGTCGTCGACGGGCAAGAGCCCGGGCTGGGCGCCGAGCGCGACCTCGACCCGCGCGTCGATCGACAGCTTCATGACGGCAGGCCGCGTGACGTACCCGCCGGCGCCGACCGTGTACGCGGGCAGCACCACCACGGCCGACCCGAACTTCCTCGCGGCGTCCTGGACCGGCACCGGCCCCGCGTCTGCCACGAGCACCGTGCCCGCGCTCGCCGGCTGGTACACGAGCAACCCGTTCTCGGCGGACAACAACGCCGAGAGCCTCGCGGGCCTCGTCGGCCGCGTCGACTCGGGCGCGACGCCGGGCTACGGCGTCACGCCGAGCACCGTCGGCAGCGCGGGCGCGCAGTACGGCATCTGGGTCTCGCACCTGGTGCTGCAGACGACGCAGCCGATCAGCTTCGGGCCGAACGGCACGGTGCAGTTCAGCGCGTCCGCCTCGATCAAGGACGGCGTGACCGGCATCACCACCCAGGGCGCGAGCGCGATCCCGGCGCCGGGTGCCGCGTCGCTCCTCGCGATCGCCGCGCTCGCCGGCGGACGCCGTCGCCGCCACTGATTCCCAGGCTTCCCACCCCTCGACTGACCCGCCTTCCGGGCGGGAGAAGGACACTCCCCCATGACTCGCACTCGCACGTTCATCTTCACCACGGCCGGGCTCCTCGCCGCGGCCGCCTCGACGGCGAACGCCGGCTTCCTCGGCTTCGTCGCCTCCGTCCGCCAGGTCGGCGGGTACACGCTCGTCGACGTCTACGCCGGCGTGCAGAACGCCTCGGACCGGTTCCTCAACGTCTACGACGCCACGATCTCGACCACCGTCTCCGGCGGGTTCTTCCAGGCCGCGGGCAGCAACACCAGCGGCTGGGCGCCGGACCTCGTCGGCTTCACCTCGAGCCGCAACGCGATCGACAGCTTCATGACCGCGGGCGGCACCGACTACCTGCTGCCGGCCGGCTCGTTCGCGGCGGCGAGCACGACGGGCGACCCGAACTTCACCGCCGCGTACGGCGCGTGGAATCCCGCCCCGGGCTCGGCGCCGGCGAACACCGTGCCCGCGCTCGCCGGCTGGTACACGAGCAACCCGCCCGAGCTGACGAACACCACCGAGGGGCTCTCGTCCCTCGTCGGACGCGTGAACGGCACGGGCGCGGCCGGCGCGAACTTCGGGATCTGGTGCGCGCACCTCGTGCTCGCGACCACCGATCCGATCGTCTTCGGCGCGCTGGGCAACCTGCGCTTCCAGGCCTCGGCGTCGATCAAGGACGGCGTCGACGGCACCACGACCCAGGGCTTCAGCGTGATCCCGGCCCCGGGTGCGCTGGCGCTCGCGGCAACCGCCTCCGGCACCGCCCGTCGCCGGCGCCGCCACGGCTGATCTTCACGAACGATCCCCTTCCCTACCGATTCCCCCTCACGAGAACACCGACATGAACACCGCATCCCTCGCAACGTTCACGATCGCCGCCGCCGCCGCCGCCGTGGCCTCGGCCGACGCCGCCTTCCTCGGATGGAGCGCCTTCGTGCGCAGCTCCGGCAACTTCACGGTGGTCGACGTGTTCGCGGTCACCGACACCGCGAATCACGCGCTGCTCAACGTGTACGACGCGCAGATCTCGACGAGCAACGCAGGCGGCTTCTTCCAGGCGGCGGGACTCGCCAGCAAGTCGTGGAAGCCGGACCTGACCTCGTTCACCTCGACGCGCGACTCGATCGACAGCTTCATGACCGTCGGCGCGTCGCGCTTCGCGGGCGACTCGAACGTCTACGCCGGCCTCACCACGAACGGCGACCCGAACTTCGTTCCCTTCACCTGGAACGTGACGCCGTCGTCCCAGCCGGCGAACGTCGTGCCGGCGCTCGCAGGCTGGTACACGGGCGACCCGACCTCGGACACGCTCCTCGCCGAGGACCTCTCGGCCGTCGCGGGCGAGCGGCAGGGCGCGGCCGGCGGCTTCGGCATCTGGGCCGGGCACCTCGTGCTCAACACGCTCGAGACGCGCACCATCAGCTGGACGGCCTTCGGCACGGTGAAGAACCAGGGCAACAACACGTCGCAGCAGCTGACCTTCGCCGAGGTCTTCACCGTGCCCGCACCCGGCGCGATCGCGGTGATGGGCGTTGCCGCGCTGGCCTCGGGCCGTCGCCGTCGCTGAACGAAACACCTTCTCAGGGTTCATCCCCGCGGGGACGAGCGATCGTCCCCGCGGGGAGCCTGGAGGAGCACGCAAACGGACGTTCCCGGAACGAACCGCCGCCGCGGTTCGATGCTTCGTTTTTGTCTTAAAAAACAGGCTTTTTGGCATCACGGCGGGGAAAATTTCGGTCGAAATTCTGTCGTGCTTTCTTGACCGCGGCCGATGCTGTTTTAGGTTGTTGTTGTTGGATCGAGGTGACCCGCGGCTCGGCACGTGCCGACGCTGGCTTTGGAAAAGGGCTCCTGCGGATTCAGCCCCTACCCTCAAGAACCCGCCACGGCGGGAAAAGGACCCTCAGAAATGAAGATCGCTCTTATTGGCATGGTTGGCGCTGCTTCGCTCGTCGCTTCGGCGGACGCTGGCTTCGCCGGGTTCGTCGCCTACAGCCGCAACGTCGGCGCGAACACCGTCATCGACATCTTCGCCGCGACCACGAACGCGAGCGACAAGTTCCTCAACGTCTACAACACGGCGTCCAGCGGCGTCTTCGTCCAGAAGGCCGGCCTCGCCACCAAGACCTGGAAGCCCGACGTCGCCGGCTTCACGTCGACCCGCAACACCTCCGACGACAGCTTCATGACCGCCGGCACCTTCTCGGGCGGCGCCTACGGCGGCGAGTACTACGCCTCCGCCAACACCACCGGCGACCCGGGCTTCACGGGCACCTCGTGGAGCGCGACCCCGGCCTCGCCCGCCGCGACCACCATCCCGGCCAACGCTGGCTGGTACACGGGCACCCCGTCGTCGGTCGACAACGTCGCTGAGAGCCTCGCGGGTCTCACGGGCCTGTCCAGC
>JAIYBS010000065.1 GCA_027488415.1 Planctomycetaceae bacterium
CCGCCGCGGGCCGCACGATCGGCGGCGCCGCCGCTGCCGGTGCGCACGCAAGCAGGGCGACGGCAAGGATCGGGCTCGGGCGAGGCATCGGCGAAGGGTAGTCCGGGAATGGCGCAATCCAAGCCGGATGACATGGTTTCGGGCCGATCGGCGCGAGAATCGGGGAGCGCGCCGCTTGATTCCGGACCCGGATTCCGTCCCGCGGCGTTCGCGGAGGGCAACCTCTCCCATCGACCCCCGCATCGCCATCATCGGAGGCGGCCCCGGAGGCCTCTTCACCGCGTACGAGCTGCAGCGGATCGTCGACCGACCGCTGCGCGTGACGATCCTCGAGGCATCGGGGCGACTCGGCGGGAAGGTGGTCACGCCGCGGTTCGCGTCGGCCGACGTCCGCTACGAGGCGGGCGCCGCGGAGTTCTACGACTACGAGCACTTCGGGCACGACCCGCTCAAGGAGCTGATCGCCGAGCTTGGGCTCCCGATACGCCCGATGGGCGGCCCGACGGTGATCGTCGACGGACAGGTGATCGCGAACCTCGACGACGTGCGCGACCGGCTCGGCGCGCACGCCGCGACGGCACTGCTCGACTTCGACCGGCAGGCGCGCGACCGCATGACACCGCGCGAGTTCTACGCGTCGGGCGACCGCGACGGTCCGGCCGCATGCGCGGAGCTCAGCCGGTTCGACTCCGTGATCGGCGGCATCGCGTGCCCGCGGGCGCGCCGGTTCGTCGAGCACATGATCCACAGCGACCTCGCGGCCGAGCCGTCGCAGACGAGCGTCGAGTACGGGCTGCAGAACTATCTGATGAACGATCCCGCCTACATGCGTCTCTACGGGATCGAGGGCGGGAACGAGCGACTCGTCGAGTCGCTCGCCGCGCAGGTCGACGCGCGCGTGCTGCTCGGTCATCGCGCGGAGCGGGTCGCGCGCTCGCCGCGCGGCACGCTGCTCGTGCGGTCGCGCGCCGGCGAGGCAGTCGAGGAGTCGGAGTTCGATGCCGTGGTCGTCGCGCTCCCGCACGACTGCGTGTCGCGGATCGAGTTCGCCGGCGACCGGCTTCGGTCGGCCGTCGCCGCGCACCACGCGCACCACGACCACCCCGCGCACTACCTGCGGATCACGATGCTCTTCGAGCGACCGTTCTGGCGTGACCGCGTGTCGGATTCGTTCTGGATGCTCGACCGCTTCGGCGGATGCTGCCTGTACGACGAGTCCGCGCGCGACCCGTCCGCCGAGCACGGCGTGCTCGGCTGGCTGCTCGGCGGCGACGCGGTCCGCGAACTTGCCTCCGCGCCCGACAACGAGCTCGTGGAGCGCGCGCTCGACTCGCTGCCCGCGGTCCTCGGGGACGGGAGGCCGCTGCTCCGCGAGGCACGCGTGCATCGCTGGACGGGCGCGGTGAGCGCGCTGCCCGGGGGCGTCTCGCCGATGCGCATCGACCGACGCCACTGCCCGGAGCCGGTCGAGCATCCGAACCTCTTTCTCGTGGGCGACTACCTCTACGACTCGACGCTGAACGGCGTGCTCGATTCCGCCCAGTATGTTGCCGGGTGGATTGCGGCGAAGGTGGCCCGCTCCCCGAATGCCTGACGCAGGACTCATGAAGAACGAACCGCAGCCAACCACCGATCGACAGGCCGCGCCCGTGGCCGACCTCGCGGGCTCGCTCCCGGCCGGCGCGTCGCTCGAGACCGCCGTCCCGCTCGGCCGGGGCGACGCATGCATGGACATCGCGTGCATCCGCTCGGCCGACGGCGAGCTTCCCGCGCACGTGCGCGCGTGGGTCGAGTCGGATCCCGTTGCCGCCGGTGTCGCCGCGACGTGGATGGCGTTCCAGGGAACCCACGTCCTCTGGTCCGCGGGGCGATGCGCCATTGTCGCGCCCTCCGACCGGATGGACTCGGTTCGTGCGGCGGTGCTCGAGGCGACCGCGCACGAGCGCGAGCTGCGGTCGATCGAGCGTGCGATGGAGGAGTCCTGGCCGGCGCTCGAGTCCGACTCCGCGCTCGCCTTCGAGTTCGACGAGGCGTCCGTCGGCCGTCGCGCGCAGCTCCGGGAGCGGCTGCATCGCGTGCTGGTCCTCCGCGCGCGGCTCGCTCGCATCTCGCCGTACCTGCTCTCGCCGCTCGCGCATCCGCCGACCCTTGCGAGCCAGGTCGCGGAGCGGCTGCGCGAGCGCCTACGCATGCCGACCCGCCACGAGGCCGCGGCCGTGCAGCTCGACGTGTTCCGCGACGCCTACGACATGTGCGGCCAGCGCGCGAGCGACTACATGCTCGCCCGCACCGGGCACCGGCTCGAGTGGGTGATCATCGTGCTGCTCGCCGCGCAGCTTCTTCTGTGGGGATTCGAGTACCTGACGGGCGCCGCCCGCTGACCATGCGGTTCGCCTCCATCGACATCCTGCGGACCGTCGCGATCGTGGTGATGGTCTTCGTGCACTTCGGCGAGAACCTGTCGGGGTACACGCCGCGGATGGCCGGGTTCGGCGCGCCGCTCTTCGTGTTCCTCTCGGGCGCGAGCTACTTCCTGTGGTCCGACGGGCGGCTTGCCCGAGGTGCGAGCGAGGAGGAGGTGACGAAGGTCTCCGTCCGCCGCGGGCTCTTCGTGTTCGGCGCGGGGTTCGCCTTCAACCTTCTCGTCTGGCTCCCCGAGGGGATCTTCAACTGGGACGTGCTGACCTTCATCGGTGCGGCACTCCTCTTCCTGAACGTCGTGCGGCACATGCCCGGCCCGGTCCGCGTGCTGGTCGCGGTCATGGCCGCGCTCGTCGCGCCGGTGCTGCGCGGCATGGCCGGCTACGCGTCCTACTGGGAGAACGGGTACTTCGAGTGCGACCTCACGCTCTCCGACGTGCTCATCGGCTTCCTCTCGACCGGCTACTTCCCGATCTTCCCGTGGATCGCCTTCTCGGTCGCGGGGTATGTCACGGCGGCATGGATGTTCGCGCGCCCGGTGCCGGGCGTGAGCCGTGTCGTGAATCCATGGGTGCCAGCGCGCATCGGGCTCGCGCTGATCGGCGCGTCGGTCGCGCTCCGCGTGGCACGGCCGTTCCTGCCGGCATCGATCGCCTCGGTGATGCTCGGCGGCTGGACGATGTTCCCGCCGACCACGGAGTACGTGCTCGGCACCCTCGGGATGGCGATGACGCTCCTCTCGCTCGGGCATCGGTTCGTCGACCTGAACCCCGCGGCGCAGCGCTTCACGGGCGCGCTGGGAGTCGCGCGGACCTTCAGCGGGTGCTCGCTCACCATCTACGTGCTGCACCACCTGGTGCACGTGTGGCCGCTGTGGGCGTACGGCCTCGCGCAGGCGGGCGAGCCGACGGAGTACTGGGGCAAGGCGCTTCCGGTGTGGTCGTCGATGGCGCTTGCCGCTGTGTTCCTCGTCGCGTGCTGGCTCGTGCTCCGGCTGCTCGGGCCTGGCCGGAGCTGGGGCCTCGAGCGCTGCATGCGCTGGCTCTGCGACTGAACGGCCGTATCGGCCCGCTGCGTAGACTTCGGCAAGCGATGCGTCCCTACGCGCTCATCCTGTTCGACGGCGACTGCGGACTCTGCAACCGGGTCGTGCGGTTCGTCGCGGCCCGCGATCCCACGGGGCGGTTTCGATTCGCATCCCTGCGGGGAGAGGCAGGGCGCCGCGAGTGCGAGCGACTCGGCGTGCAGGTGCCTGCCGGCGAGCCCGATACGATCGTCGTGACGACCGAGCGACACGCCTGGATCCGATCCGACGCTGCGATCGAGATCGCGCGGCGCCTGCCGTGGCCGTGGCGCGCGGCGTTCGCGCTGCGCGTTGTGCCGGAGCCGCTGCGGGACGCCGCGTACCGATGGGTGTCGCGCAACCGGTTCCGCTGGTTCGGCCGCGCCGACCGCTGCGCGGCGCCGACCGCCGAGCTCCGGGCGCGGATGCTCGACTGAGCCTCGTCAGCGGTTGTAGGGAGTCTCGTTGATCCAGCGGAAGCCGCGGTTCATCAGCAAGGAGTCCGTCGGCTTGCGGCGCGTGCAGGTGGCGTC
>JAIYBS010000015.1 GCA_027488415.1 Planctomycetaceae bacterium
CGAGGGCAAGTCCGGCAGCATCGACCTCGACGCCAAGCTTCCCGGCCTCTTCGCCGCGGACGGGTCCCTCGCCCTCGGCGCGGCCGGCGCGGAGATCGATCTGCGCGCGTCCGACGTCGCGCTGCGCGCGGCGGAGATGGGGCTTCGGATCCCGTCGGCCACGGTCTCGGTGAAGGCGCCGAAGCTCACCGGCCGCGCGGACATCGGCATCGACGTCTCCGCGTCCGTCGAAGGCGCCGCGCCCGCATCGCTGAAGGGCAGCATCGTCGTCGACCGCCTGCTGACGCCCGAGGGCGCGCCCGTGGTCGATCTCGCGGGAATCCACGGCACGATCGCCCTCGCGGACCTTCCGACCGCGCCGTTCGAGCGCTTCGCGAAGGACACCGGCGTGGTGCTCGCGCGGGACGTGGGACCGACCGTGGCGCTCGACGCCGCGTTCGCCGACGCCGCGGGCGGCGACCTCTCCGTGAGACTCCGCTCGGCCGCCGTGACGCTCACCGCGGCCGGCAGCGTCGACCCCGCCACGCGTGCCGCGACCTTCCGCTCGATCGAGGCGGACGCCGCGATCGCGCCGCCGCTCCTCGACTCGCTGGCGCAGCTGACGGTCTCTGCCCCGGCGCGACTCCAGCTTCGCGCACGGGACGTGGTCGTCCCCGCCGCGGGCGCCGACGGCGCGATTCCCGTCGATTCGGCGGCGTTTGCGGCCGACGTCACGCTCGCGCTTCCGGGCCTCCGCGTGCCCGGACCGGAGGGCCGCGTCGCGCTCGACGTCGCCGCGATCCGTCTCTCGGCCAAGGCGCGCCCCGTCTCCGCGGGCATCGAGCTCGACGCCACCGCCGACCGCGCGCAGCCGGGGGACGGCGCGCCGATGCGCATCGAGGCGCGCGTGCGCCGCGGCGGAGCCTTCGGGGCGTACGGCACGCTCCGCGTCTCCGATCTGCCCACGGCGCTGGTGCGCCCCTTCGTGCCCGCCTCCGTGCCGGTCGACGTCGAGCAGGACCTCGGGCCGGTCATCCGGACGGTCGATGCGTCGCTCGGCGCCGGCGACGCGCCCGACGTCGCGCTGAAGGCGGATGCGCCGTACCTCAAGGCCGACCTGCGCGCGACCGTCTCCTCGGACCGCACGATCCGCGTGCAGCCCGGCAGCTCGCTCGACGCCTCGCCCCTGCGGCGGACGCTGCTCGCGCGCTTCGGAGTCGACGCCGACGCGGACCTCTCCGCCGGCGTCACGGTCAAGCGCCTCGAGATCCCGACGGCCCAGGCCTTCGACCTCGCCCGCGCGTCGTTCGACGTCGAGGCCGCGGCGCGCCCGTTCGCGCAGCCGCCCGTGGCCATCCGCCTCGGCTCGGGCGACGCCGCCCGCACGGTGCGCGTGACGGATGCCCGCATCACCGCGTCGTCCGAGGCGCTCGGCACGCAGGCGCGCGCCACCGCGCTGCTGCGCTCGGACCTCGCGGACCTCGACGCCTCGGTGGAGGCGAAGGGCCTCGGCGCCCTCTCGCAGAAGTCGCTCGAGCGCGCCGTGCTCGCGCTCGACGCGACCGTCGGCGGGATCAGCCCCGTGCGCCTTGCGCAGGAGGTCCCGGCCGCGAAGGACATCCTCCCGCAGCTCGGTCCCGCGCCGTGGGGCGCGAAGGTCGGCTACCGCGGCTCGCTGCTCTCGGGCGACGGAACGATCGACGTGCGCGCCGGCACCGCGACGGTCGCCGCGAAGGCCTCGCTCCGCGAGGACGCGCTGACGATCGAGTCCGCGGTCGCCGCCGACGTCACGCCCGCGCTCCTCGCGGCCGCCGCGCCGGGCCTCGGCATCGCGATCGCCGCGCCCGCGCGCGTGGAGGTCGCGGTGGACCGCGTCTCGATGAAGCGCACCGTTCCCTGGGAGTTCGCGCTGCCCTCGTCGGTGCACGCCGTGGTGCGCGCGGCGCCGATCGAGGTCTCCGGCATCGCGGGCCTGCAGGGCAGCCCGGTGCTGCGCGACCTCGCGATCGACGCGACCGCGACGCTCGGCGACCGCACGTCGGCGCGCGGCACGCTCGCGGCGTCGATCGCGGCGCGCCGTGCCGCGGGGCAGCCGGTGCAGGTCGCGCCGCTGCGGTCGAGCTTCGAGTGGACCGCCGCCGCGGGGAACGAGCCCATGGGCTGGAAGGCGGACGTCGCGCTCGAGCCGATCTCCGCCGACGGGCTCGCGGCGCTCGTCGACCTCGACGAGGCGATGCGCAAGGAGATCGGCTCCGGCGCGCGCATCGCCGCGAAGGCGCAGAGCGTGGGCGCGGACGGCCTCTCGTTCGAGGCGAGCTCCACGCTCGAGCGGCTGAAGGCGAACGTGAAGGGCCAGCTTTCGCAGGGCGAGCTCGCGCTGTCCGGCAGCTCGGTCGACCTGACGATCCCCGCGGCGCAGGCCACGGAGCTCCTCAACTCGCTCTCGTCCGCGCCGCCGAAGGACGGCGCGAAGCCAGCGCCGGCCTGGAAGGAGGTCGGCGCCGTCGCGGTGCAGGCCAGCATCGACTCGTTCCGCATGAAGCTGGGCGCCGGTTTCTCTTCCGCGGTCGCGCGCTTCGACGTGAAGCCGTTCGCGATGGTCGCGGCCGACGGCGAGCGCGTGACGGTCGAGTCGATCTCGGCCGCGGTCGACGCGCCGGGTGCGCAGAAGCCCGCCACGGTGCGCGCCTCGATCCTCCTCGCGGGTGCGGGCGGTGCGCGAGCGCCGGTGACGCTCGACGCGAAGCTCAGCAACTGGGCAGGCGCGGACGGGAGCTTCAGCATGGACACGCTCCGCGTCGACGGCACGCTCGCCGCGGAGAAGGCGTCGACCCGCGTGGTCGGCGCGCTGCTCGGCATGGGCGCGGAGCTTCCCGAGATGGTTGGTCCCGACCTGACGGTCAGCGCGAAGGCCGTGTCGAGCGGGCCGGGCACCGCGAGCGCGACGCTGCGCGCGAGCGGCCGGTTCGTGACGCTCGACGCGCCGCAGCTGGTCCTTCGCAAGGGGCTGCTGACGGTCGTCCCTGAGAAGCCGGTCACCCTCGACTTCGTGCCGTCGGAGCCGGTGCGCCGGCGGTACCTCGCGTCGATCAACCCGATCTTCCGCGACGTCCGCCTCGCCGACGACAAGAAGCCGATCCGCTTCGCCGTGGAGTCGGTCTCGTACCCGGTCGACGGCGACCTCTCGAAGCTGAACGGCGACATGCGGCTGACCGTCGGCGCGGTGCTGCTCGAGCGCAACGCGGACAACGAGCTCCTCAACCTGCTCAAGGTGTTCCAGGGGAAGGACTCGAAGCCGATCGACGGCACCATCGACCCGCTGGTGGTGCAGATCCGCAAGGGGCAGCTCGTCTACAAGGACTTCTCGGTGGGCATCGAGCGGCAGGGCGACGGCTGGAGGACCCGCCTCATCTTCGACGGCGACATCGACCTCACGAAGCAGCCTGCCTTCGCGCGCACGATCGCCGCGAACTACCCGATGGGCTCGCTCGCGCGCGAGGTGGTCGGGCTGCTCCCGAACGAGGACGGCGGCGGCACCGTCGCCAACGTGCTCAACACGATGTCGCTCGGCGTCGGCGAGGCGCTGCAGCTTCGCATCCGCTTCCGCGGCCCGCTCGGCGACGTGGACGGCAAGCCCGCGAAGCTCGAGCGGAAGGTGAAGGTCGTCTTCGACGGCAAGCAGATGGGCAAGGACATCGGCAAGACCGTCGAGACGGTCGGCGACGTGATCGGCGACCTCTTCAAGAAGAAGGGGAAGTGACCGACCTCGGCCCGTTGAGCATGCGCCCGACCCACGTGCGCCGCACCGCGACGGCGTAGGCGAGGAGCAGCACGCCGACGGTCACGCCGAGGATCGTCGCGAACTTCGCCCACGCCCCGAGCGGCGCGTCCGCGAGCAGCGCCTGCAGCACGAGCACGGGCGCAAGGTGCGCGAGGTACATCCAGTACGACGAGTCGGCGAGCCAGCGCACCCACGGCCGCTCGTGCCGCAGGATCGCGGCGAACGCGCCGAGCAGCCCGAGCGTCGCGCTCCACGTGAAGAGCGCGCTCCCGGCGATCGCGGCGATGCGCCGCGCGCCGGGCGCGGCCACCAGGCGCTCCGCCTCGGGTGCGAGCGAGCAGAGGACGAGTGCCGGCAGGAACACCGTGGCCGCCACCGCGAGCCACGCCCACCAGCCCCGCGAGATCCCCGTGATCGCGCCCGGGACCGTGGCCGCGAGCGCGCCGAAGCCGAAGAACAGTCCGTAGTAGAGGAGGACGTGCGGCATCGGCACGATGCCCGCGGAGGTGTCCGCGCCGAAGCTCGGCATCGACCCCCACATGCCCATCGGCGCCGAGAGCACCGC
>JAIYBS010000255.1 GCA_027488415.1 Planctomycetaceae bacterium
CGCCCAGCGGGAACGGATAGTCGGTGCCGAGCGCGACCTTGCCCTCGCCCGCCACCGAGAGAAGGAGCCGCAGCGCCTCGGGATCGTGCACCAGCGAGTCGAACCACACGCGGCGGATCGACTCGCGCGGCGACTCGCGCGTCTCGGTCTGACAGAGGTCGGGCCGCTCGCGGAACCCGTGCTCCCAGCGGCCGAGCGTCATGGGCGCCGCGCCGCCGCCGTGCGCGAACCCGATGCGCAGCGAGGGCAGCCGCTCGAGCACGCCGCCGAAGCACACGCTGCCGACCGCGAGCGCGGTCTCGGCGGGCATGCCGACCAGCCACGGGAACCAGTGCCGCGCCATGCGATCGGCGCCGAGCATCTCCCACGGGTGGACGAACACGCATGCGCCGAGCTCGGCGGCCGCGGCGAGCACCTCGACAACACCGGGATCGTCGAGGTTGCGGCCGTTCACGTTCGACCCGATCTGCACGCCGGGCATCCCGAGCTCGCGCACGCACCGCTCGAGCTCGCGCACCGCGAGGCGCGCGTCCTGCATCGGCACGGTGCCGAGGCCGACGAAGCGGTCGGGGAAGTCGCGCACCACGCCCGCCACGTGGTCGTTCAGCGTCGCGGAGAGGTCCGCCGCGTCCTGCGCCTTCGCCCAGTAGCTGAACATCACCGGCACCGTGCTGAGCGCCTGGATGCGCACGCCGGACGCGTCGCAGTCGGCGATCCGCGCGCGCGGGTCCCAGCAGTTCGACTGGATCTCGCGGAACATGCGCCCGTCCTTCCAGAGGCGGGCGCGGCAGGCGGCGCAATGCTCGATCGACACCCAGCCGGGATAGCCGTACTTCGCGCAGAGGTCCGGCCAGCGCTCCGGGAGGATGTGCGTGTGCAGGTCGATCATCGGGCGCCCGGCAGGACGGTCAGAACGGGCGCTTCACCTGGGTGCCGCACTTCGCGCACGTGCAGAGCTTCGGGTCCGCCCAGAACTCCTCCATCGCGGCGGCGAAGTGCTTCACGATGTCCTTGCAGCAGAACACCTTGTCGTAGACGAGCTCGCCGCACTTCTCGCAGAAGAACATGAGGTGCTCGGGCTCGGTCTCGGGGCGCCGGCGCTCGACCACCAGGCCGAGCGTGTTGGGCCCCCGCTGCGGGCTGTGCGGGACGCCGCCCGGGACGAAGAACGTCTCGCCCTCGCGCACCGGCACGTCCTTGATCCCGTCCTTGTCGCGGATCCGGACCACGATGTCGCCCTTCAGCTGGATGAAGAACTCCTCGCTGTCGGTCATGTGGAAGTCGTTGCGCGCGTTGGGCCCCGCGATGATCATCACGAAGAAGTCGTCGCCGCTGTAGAGGTACTTGTTGCCCACCGGCGGCTTCATCAGGTGCCGGTTCTCGGCGACCCACTTCATGAGGTCGACCGACGGCGCGACGGTTCCGTCGGTCATCAGGCCGGTCGGATCACCGAGGTCGTTGGTGGCTCGCTGCGCCTGGGCGTTCGCGGTGTGCATGCGGCGAGGATACCCCGCCGCGCCTGCCCGCCCCCGCAAAGGCCCGCAGTCACAGGCGCGTGCGGATGGCCCAGAGGTCGGGGAACAGCGGGTTGAAGAGCGTCGTCCGCAGGTACGCCGCGCCGGGGCTGCCGCCCGTCCCCTGCTTGAAGCCGATGGTGCGCTCGACCATCTTCACGTGGCGGTAGCGCCACTCCTGGATCCCCTCGTCGAGGTCGACGAGCAGCTCGCAGATGCCGCGCTCCGGCGGGCACGTGCGGTAGAGGGTGAGCAGCGTCTCCTGGAACGCGGGCCACTCCTGCATCGGCTGCGTCACGTCGCGCGCGAGCAGCTCGGCCGGCACCGCGTGGCCGCGCGCCGCGACGAACCGCGCGAACGCGTCGTACAACGTCGGCGCGGCGAAGCGGCGCTCGAGCGCGGCGCGCTCGTCCGAGCCCTCAGAATAGTGGGCGAGCATGCGCGGGTTCTTGTTGCCGAGCAGGAACTCGAACTCGCGGAACTGCGCGCTCTGGAAGCCGCTCGAGTTCGCGAGGAAGCTGCGGAACGACAGGAAGTCGACCGGCGTCATCGTCTCGAGCACGTCGATCTGCTGCACCATCGTCTTGAGGATGGTGAGCATGCGCTTCAGCGTGGAGGCGGCGTGCGGGGCATCGCCCGCGACCAGGCACGCGGCGAGCCGGTCGCCCTCGTGGAGCTGCTGCCTGAACCACAGCTCGTACACCTGGTGGATCACGATGAACAGCATCTCGTCGTGCTCCGCCCTGCCCGTGGACGGGTCCTTCGAGAGCGGCTGCTGGAGCGAGAGGAGCTCGGGGACCTTGAGGTAGCTGGCGTAGGTGAGGTTCATGGTGTTGCCCGTCAGAGGAGCGTGCCCGCGAGCAGCGCCTTGGCGACGAGGAAGTAGATGAGGAGGCCCGCGACGTCGACGAGCGTCGCGACGAACGGCGCCGAGCTCGTCGCGGGATCGAGCCTGAACGAGCGGAGCAGGAACGGGAACATGCTTCCGGCGATGGTGCCGACGCAGACGACGCCGACGAGGCTCGCCCAGACGACGAAGCCGATCATCACCGCGTGACCGCCGAAGTCGTACCAGCCGAGCTGCTGCCAGAGCACCACCCGCACGAATCCGAGCGCGCCGAGCATGGTGCCGAGCACCGCGCCGGTGCCGAGCTCGCGCAGGAAGACGCCCTTCCACGCGCCGGGCTGCAGCTCGTCGAGCGCGAGCGCGCGCACGATCAGCGTCGCCGCCTGCGAGCCCGTGTTGCCGCCGCTCGAGATGACGAGCGGAATGAACATCGCGAGCACCACGGCGCTCGCGAGGTCGTGCTCGAAGTAGCTCATCGCGGTCGCGGTGAGCATCTCGCCGAGGAACAGCACCGCGAGCCACACGCCGCGCTGCCGCAGCAGCAG
Source organism: Planctomycetaceae bacterium (assembly GCA_027488415.1). Taxonomy (GTDB): domain Bacteria; phylum Planctomycetota; class Phycisphaerae; order Phycisphaerales; family SM1A02; genus UBA966. The sequence goes on from JAIYBS010000255.1 coordinate 2,907, forward strand.
CCAGAACGGCGTCCGCAGGTAGGTGGTGTCGACCGCCGCGACGCCGCCGAAGCGGAGCTGGCTCTCGGTCTCCTCCTCCTGCTGGATGTCGAGCGCGTCGTCGACGGTGATGATGCCGAGCATGTGCCCGCGCTCGTCGACCACCGCGAGCGCGGATCGGTCGTAGCGCTTGAAGAGGCGCACGACCTCGGGAAGCTCGGTGCGCGCCGGGATTGACACCGACTGCGGGTGCTCGAGGTCGCGGACGAGCGTTCCGGGCAGCGCCTTCACCAGCGTGCCGAGGCGGACGTCGAAGAGCAGCCCGCCGGCCGCGTCGACCACGTACAGCACGTTGAGCGTCTCGATGCGCCGGTCGGCGCGGCGGATCGCGTCGAGCGCGTCCTGCACCGTCATCTCGGGGCGCAGGCTCACGTACTCGGGCGTCATCCGGTGCCCGGCCGTGTCCTCGGGGTAGTTGAGAAGCTTGCGCGTGGCAGCCAGCGCCTGCGGGTTGAGCGACTCGAGGATCCGCCGCGTCACCTCGGCCGGCAGGTCGTCGAGCAGCTGCACGCGGTCGTCGGGCGTCATCGCGTTCACGATGTCGCGCATCTGCTCGCTCGAGAGCGAGGCGATCAGCTCCGCCTGCTGCTCGACCGGCAGGTACGAGAAGACCGCGCCCGCGCGGTCGCGGGCCGCCGCAAGCTGGCAGCGGGCGATCGACGTGGTGATGGCCGAGGAGCCCGACATGGCCCGCGAGCCGCGCGTGAAGCA
>JAIYBS010000070.1 GCA_027488415.1 Planctomycetaceae bacterium
ACGCTCGGCCGGCCCGCGCTCCGGCGGGTCGTCGCGTTCGGCGGCCGCGAAGAGGCGGAGGTCCTGCGCGCCGCGGCATCGCTCGAGGACCATTCGACGCACCCGCTCGCGCACGCGGTGATCGCCGCGGCGAAGGCTCGGGGCCTCGAGTGGGCCCCGGCCCGCGACACGCAGGCGGTGCGCGGCAAGGGGATGTCGGGCACGGTCGACGGCGCGCGCGTCGATCTCGGCGCGCTGCGGATGTTCGACGGCACCGACGGCGGTTCCGGCGGACTCCCGCGCGCATCGGACGAGGCACGGGCCGCGATCGCCTCGCTCGAGGAGGAGGCGTGCACCGCGATGCTCGTCGCGCGCGACGGCGAGTTCCTCGGCGCGGTCGGGCTCATCGACGGGCCGCGCCCGGAGGCCGCGGAGGCGGTGGCCGCGCTCCACGCGCTCGGCGTGCGGCCGGTCGTGATGCTCACCGGCGACAACCCCCGCGTCGGCGAGGCGGTCGGCCGGCTCGTCGGGATCGACGAGGTCCACGCCTCGCTGATGCCCGAGCGGAAGATCGAGGTGGTGCGCGCGCTCGCCGCCGCGCACGGCACCGTCGCGATGGTGGGAGACGGCGTGAACGACGCGCCGGCACTGGCAGCGGCGACGGTCGGCATCGCGATGGGAAAGAGCGGCACGGACGTCGCGCTCGAGGCGGCGGACGTCGCGCTGATGTCCGACGACCTGATGCGACTCCCGTTCGCGGTGGGTATCAGCCGCGCGTCGCGGTCGATCGTGCGGCAGAACGTGACCATCTCGATGGGGATGGTGTTCGTGCTGATCCCGCTCGCGGTCGCGGGCGCGATCCCGATCTGGCTCGCGGTCATCATGCACGAGGGGTCGACCGTCGCGGTCGTCCTCAACAGCCTCCGGCTGCTCGCCTACCGGTCGCCGGCGGCGCGCGCGGCGGGCGCGTAGCGCGGGTCGCGGTAGCCGGTCGCGCGGCTCAGGTAGCCGTGCGAATAGTCGTTCGCGTACTGGTACCACCACTGGATCGACCCGCGCGGCGCGATCGGACCGCCGCGCTGCGTCGCCTGGCGCTCGGCCATGTCCTGCTCGCGGCGCTGCTCGTCGCGGCGGTCGCGCAGCTGCAGCGCCTCCGCGCGCGCGCGCGCGTCGCGCTCGGCGTCGGCGAGCGCGGCTCGGTCGGCGGCCTGCCGCTCGCGCCACGCGGCCTCCTGCACGGAGACCTCACGGGCCTCCTCGGCGCGCGCAGACTCGGCCGCGTCGCGCTCGCGCTGCGCGAGCTCCTCGGCCGCGCGGTCGTCGCGCATCCGCTGGTCGACGGTGCGCGCGTTCGCCCAACGGTTCCAGTACGGGTTCCACCGACGCCACCACGAGGACCAGTCGTCCCACGCCTGCGGGCTTCGCCAGCCCCAGGCCCACGCGCTCGTCCAGCCGGGGCACCAGCCCCACCCTGCCCAGCCGGCGTACAGCACGTCCGGCGCGAGCGCAGGCTGGAAGTCCCCGTCGGCGTCGGCCGCGTCGGGGGCGAACGTCCCGGTGTCGGCGTCGAACCGGACGGGAAGGCCGAAGGTCTGCGGCTGCGGCGCCCATCCGCCTCCGGCAAGCTCGATGCCCGGTTCGTCCCAGCCGGTGCCGAACACCACGGTCCCGTCGTCGATGCAGGTGCCGAGGTAGGCCGGCGTGTACGCGAAGGTGACCGTCGCGGCGTCCGCGGCGACGACGTCGACGGCGGTCAAGGGGAAGAGCGGGCTCGCGGCCGAGATGCCGTCGATCGCGTCGGGCAGGTCGTCGCACAGCGTCCACGGGCCCTGCGCGTCGTCCGCGCGGAACCAGATGCCGCCGTCGCAGCACCAGTACGCGCGGTCGCACTCGACGACCGGCTGCGAGGCGTTCGCCGAACCGCGAAGCAGCGTGCCGTCGATGGGCTGCCAGACCGGATCACCGTTCCAGGCGACGCCGCAACGCGCGGTGGCGCGAGAGACGCGGACGCTCCGCGATTCCTGCGCGGCGACGAGCGCCTGCACGGACTCGGGCGTGCCGGGGACGCTCGCCTTCGCGGCATCGAACCGACGACCGCCCGGCAGCTTTGCGAATGCGACGGGGACCGCCGCGGGCGCGACACGCGACCACGGGCCGCCGAGGGCGGGCGCGCTGAACCAGCGCCCCGCCGCGAGGACCCACCACGCGTCCGGCTCGGCGGTGCGCAGCACGGTCGTGCGCGCGTTGGTGACCCACGAGACTCCGGGCGCGACGACCGCGAGCTCGGGCTCGCCGTTCATCGACACGAGGACGGTCGGCTGCGTCGCGACGATCACGTCCGGAAGCTGCGGGGCGACGGATGCCGAGTCGCCGAAGCCCGGGCCGGCGCCCGACGTCGTCGCGGGCGGCGGCGGCGGCGCGGTGCCGAGCGACGCGACCACCGCGGGCGGCGGCGCATCGACCGGCGCGTAGCCCGAGGCGAGCGATGCGCTTCCCATCCAGCGCGCCGCGCCGAGGCGAACGAGGAACGAGCCGTCCTGC
>JAIYBS010000108.1 GCA_027488415.1 Planctomycetaceae bacterium
GCTCGTAGCCCTCGCCGTCCCGCACGACCTTCAGCGCCAGGTCGCGTGCCACCTCGGTAAAGGCGCGGCGCATCGCCTCGGCGGGATAGCCGTCGCCGGCGGCGCCGGAGGCGAGCGCGAACACGCTGTCGTTCGTGCTGGTGTCGCCGTCGATCGAAATGCGGTGGAAGCTGCGCTCGACGCCCGCACGGAGGTGTCCGTCGAGCTCGGCCGGAGCGAGCGCCGCATCGGTCAGGATCACGCCGATCATCGTCGCCATGTTCGGGTGGATCATCCCGGCGCCCTTGCAGCAGCCGACCACCGTGCATCGGCGACCGGCGTGCTCAACCGTCCGCGATGCCCACTTCGGGGAGGTGTCGGTCGTCATGATCGCCCGGGCAAAGGGCTCGATGCTGCCGTGCGCGGCGCGGGCCGCCATCGGCCCGACCTGCGGCAGCATGCGGTCGAGCGGCAGCTGCACGCCGATGACGCCCGTCGAGTTCTCCTGGACCGCGACGGAGGCGATGTCGCAGGCGCGCGCCACGGCATCGGCGAGCTCGATCGCCGCCGCCATGCCGCGCTCGCCGGTCGCGGCGTTCGCACACCCCGAATTGACGAGGAGCGCCCCGCAGTGCCCGCGGCTCTCCGCGAGGTGGCGCCTGCTCAGCTGCACCGGCGCGGCGCACACCTGGTTCGTGGTGTAGACGGCCGCGAGCGTCGCGCCGGACGGGCACCGCAGGAGCGCCATGTCCTCGCGCCCGGGCTTCTTGATCGCGGCAGACGCGGTCGCCGCGGTGAAGCCGAGCGGGAGCATCGGTGCGGGAGCTGTGCCGGGCGCAGCTCCGGCGGCGGATGCGGCGGTGGGCATCGCGTTCATCGGCCGTTCACCGCCACGTCGTGGACGAGGGCGATCTCGTCGCACTGCTCGCGCTTCGGGCACGCCGCGCAGTCCTTGAGGACCTTCTCGGGAAGGCTGTTGACGCTGACCTGGCGGAACCCGGCCTTCTCGAAGAACTTCGGAGCCCGCGTCAGGACGAACACCTTCGGGATGTGGAGCTGCCCGGCGAGCTGCAGGAAGTACCGAACAAGGCCGTGCCCGACGCCCTTGCCCTGGAAGTCCGGGTGGACGCCGAGCGAGCGGATCTCCGCGAGCTGCGGCGTGTAGATCCACAGCGCGGCGCAGCCCACGACCTTGCCGTCGACCACGGCGACGCCGAAGTCGAGGATCGCCTTCATGATGTCCTCGCGGCTGCGCGGAAGGTTCTCGCCGTGCTCGGCCCAGTGGTCGACCAGCCAGGAGATCGCGTCGAGGTCGTCGGCGCGAGCCTGGCGGAACTCGAACTCGCCGGCGGCCAGGTCGGCCACCGCGCGCTCGCGAAGCATGCGACGCACGCGCACGATCGCGTCCTCGACGGCGCTGACCGCGGTGCCGCCCTCGACCGCGCGCTTCTCGAGCGTCGCGCCGATGGTCAGCTGCGCGTAGACGTCCTGGTTCGCCTTCGGCGCCTGCTGCCGGATCACCTCGAGCGGCAGCTCCTCGAGCGCGCGGTCCTGCTCGATCGCGGTCTTCACGAGCCGCCCCACCTGGTGGTGCGCCTCGCGGAACGGCACGCCGAGTCGCACGAGGTAGTCGGCGAGGTCCGTCGCGTTGGTGTAGCCCTCAGCCGCCATGTGCAGCGCGCGGTCGCGGTCGACCTTGAGGCCGGCGAGCATCGGCGGCAGCACGCGCAGGCACATGCTGAGGTGCCGCATGCTGTCGAAGACGGGCTCCTTGTCCTCCTGGAGGTCCTTGTTGTAGGCCAGGGGAAGTGCCTTGATCGTGACGAGGAGCGAGACCAGGTTCCCGACCTGCCGGCCGCTCTTGCCGCGGATCAGCTCGCACGCGTCCGGGTTCTTCTTCTGCGGCATCAGGCTCGAGCCGCTCGTGAAGGCGTCCGGCAGCTCGACGAGCGCCGCCTCGCTGGTCGAGTAGAAGATCAGGTCCTCGGCCATGCGTGAGAGGTGCAGCGCGCACAGCGTGCACGCCGAGAGCGTCTCAACCACGAAGTCACGGTCGCTGACGGCGTCGAGCGAGTTCGCCGTCGGACCGCGGAAGCCGAGGTCCTTGGCGAGCGCCGCGCGGTCCACCGGGTAGGCGGTGCCCGCGAGCGCGCCCGAGCCGAGCGGCGAGACCCGCACGCGCTTCAGCGCGTCGGCCAGACGCTCGGCGTCGCGGCGGAGCATCTCGACGTACGCCAGGCACCAGTGCGCGAACAGGATCGGCTGCGGGTGCTGCAGGTGCGTGTAGCCCGGGAACGCGGTGACCTTCTCGCGCTCGGCGAGGTCGACGAGCGCGGTGATGACCGCCTTCACCTCTGCCTGCCGCAGCCGCAGCTGGCGCGCGGTCCAGAGCCGCAGGTCGGTCGCCACCTGGTCGTTGCGGCTGCGGCCGGTGTGCAGCTTCTTGCCGAGGTCGCCGACGCGCAGGACGAGCTGGCGCTCGACCCACGAGTGGACGTCCTCGTCCTCGGCCTGCTCGAGCACCGAGGGATCCTCGCGCCACGCGGCGAGGATCTCGCCGAGCGCCGCCTCGATCTCGCGCTGCTCCTGCGCCGTCAGCACGCCGGCGCGGACGAGCGCCTTGCTCCAGGCGATGCTGCCCTCGACGTCCTCGCGGACGAGGTGCCGGTCGAACGGGAGGCTGTCGTTGAACTCGCGGAACAGGTCGTCGGCCTGGCCCTCGAGCCGTCCGGCCCAGATGGCGGTGGTCATCGTCAGTGCGCCTGGGAAGGGGTTGCGTTGCCGCCGGCGGCGGCCTTGGAGCGGCATCCGCAGCCGGTGCCGCAGCCGCCGGTCGCGGCCTGCGCGGCCGACTTCGGCTCGGTGCCGCAGCACGCCGTCGCGCCGCCGAGCCCGTGCGCCGTCGCCAGCTGCTGGGCCATCGCGGCGGTCGCCTTGGCGTCGTCGCTCAGCCCGAGCAGGGCGCGGATCCGCATCGGCAGGCTGAACAGGCGGATGAAGCCCTCGCTGTGCTTGTGGTCGTAGACCTCGTCCTCGCCGAAGGTGGCGAAGCCGTGGTGGAACAGGCTGTTCGGCGAGCGGCGCTTGACCGCCTCGGCGCGTCCCTTGTGGCAGCGCACCACGACCTCGCCGTCCATCACGTTCGCGATCGACTCGAAGCCGGCCCACATCGCCTCGCGCAGCGGGCTGTACCACGTGCCGTTGTAGACGATCTTCGCGAAGTCGAGCGCGAGCCGCTCGCGGTAGTGCAGC
>JAIYBS010000120.1 GCA_027488415.1 Planctomycetaceae bacterium
AAGGTGCCCTGGCGGCCGGCCTTCGCCTTGACGGTGAACGTGCGTTCCTCGCCCGCGTCGAGGTCGCCCGCGTCGAGCACGACCTCGGTGCGTCCCTCCGACGTGGTCATCCCGGAGGGAAGCGCGTCGCGCACGCGGACCGCCTCGGCGATGCCGCTGCCGGGGTTGCGGACGCGGTACGTCAGCGTGATCTCGTCGCATTGCCCGCAGACCTCGGGCGTGGCCTGCTTGGTGAGGTCAAGCGACGGCGCGACCACGGTCGACGACGAGCAGAGCACGTTCGCGTAGCTCGCGCTGAGGCAGTTCGACGCCGTCCCGACGGCGAGCGGTTTCGCGTTGATGGTGATCGTCTTGGTCCCGCACGCCGGCAGGTCGCTGAGCACCCACTGCATGTCGCCGTTGTGGCCGTTCATCGGTGCCGGGACGGAGCTGACGAACTGCACGTTCGAGATGTCGTCGAGGTTGACGACGACGTTCTGCAGGTCGTGCTTCGTGAGATTCTGGACCTCGATGGTGTAGGTGCATTCCTTGCCGAGGCGGACCTCGCGCGGCCCGGACTGCCGGACCAGGATGGCGCTGGTGGCGCGGTCGCCGGTCGGAAACGCCAGCTCCGCGTAGACGCTGCCGTTGCCCGGCGCGGCGGCGCTGCGCTGCGGGCAGTCGCAGGCGGAAAGGAACGGCGCGGCGAAGGTGGGTGCGGAAAGAAGCGCGCGCTGCAGGAATCGACTCATCGTTGGACCCTCCCTCGTGTGGTGCACGTCGTGGCGGAAGCCCCGCCCTCGACCGACCCGAATGGGAAGTGTCGGATGGCGCGCCGCCCCTGAACATCGGAACGAATCCCGCAACTCGGGCAGCGGGCCGACCGCATCCGTAGACTTCCCGGACCGATGCGACACCGCTGCCCGATCCTCGGACGTGACACGGAGACCGAGCCCACGCCGTTCCGGCGGGGGGAGTGGTCGCTGGTGCGCTGCATCGAGACCGGGATGGTGTTCCTGCCGAACCCGCCGGCGTACCAGCAGCTCGAGTCCGAGTTCGCCTGGGAGGAGACGAGCCGCGCGGAACGGACGCGGCGCCTCCGCGAGGAGCCGGTGCTCTCGCGGCTCTCGGGCGCGTTCAAGAAGGTCCGCCTCGCCGTGTTCCGCTCGCGGAACAAGATGGCCGACCTCGCCGTCGAGTGCGCGCGGCGATGGCCCGCGGGCGAGCCGCTGCAGGTGGTCGACTTCGGGTGCGCGGAATGCAAGCTGCTCGCGCGCACGTTCGAGCGCATGAAGGAGTCGGGCCACGCCTGCGTGCCCGTCGGCATCGAGGTCTCGCGCTCGCTCGCCGCGCAGGGCGACGCGATGATGCGGCCGCTCGGCGGGCGGGTGATCTGCGCGAGCGCGTTCGACGGTGCGGCCGGCCTCGCCGCCGGATCGGTGCACCTGGCGCTGATGTCCTCGTTCCTCGAGCACGAGGCGAAGCCGCTCGAGCTGCTGCGCGAGCTGCGCCGCGCGCTTCGTCCCGACGGCGCCGTGATCATCAAGGTCCCGAACTTCGCGTCGTGGAACCGTTCGGTGCGCGGCGGCCGCTGGTGCGGGTTCCGCTACCCGGACCACGTGAACTACTTCACGCCCGACACGCTCGCGCGGCTGGCCGCGGAGGCCGGCTACCGCGTCGCTCGCCAGCGCGCGTCCGACCGCGCGCCGACGAGCGACAACATGTACGCGGTGCTCGAGCGCGCGTGAGCGCGGGGTTCGCGCCGCCCGCGCCCCTGAGCGCGGCCGTCAGCGCAGCTTCCGCGAGGGCCCTTCCTTCTTCCCGGCCGCCATCCTCCCGGGGAAGAGGAACTTCAGCGCGTCGCCGACGCGCGACCGCCACGCCGCCTCGTTGTGGTCGGCGCCCTCGTACTTGCGGCTCACGAAGTCGGTCCCGGGCTTCATGCCCGATCGCTCGAGCCACGCGTCGACCTGCTTCTGGACGGGCTCGTACGACGCGTCCAGGTTGACCGTTCCGTAGTCGAACCAGAGGCGCGGCCGCGGGTCGGCGTTGAACCGAGCGCCGCCCGCGATGTCCGAGAGGATCAGCGGCGTCTCGGGCGTTCCCGGCGCGGGGTCCTTCCCCTGGGCCTTCGCGAGGTTGACGGCGCTGAAGGGGAAGTGGGTGCTGACGCACGCGCCGAGGCCGAAGCGGTCGGGGTGCTTCCAGCAGAGCCAGAAGCTGATCAGGCCGCCCATCGACGAGCCCATGGTGCCGGTGCTGCCGCTGCCGACGCGGGTTCGGAAGTGGCGGTTCACCTCGGGCATCAGCTCCTCGATGATGAACTTCGCGTACTCGGGCCCGAGGTCCCACGGGCAGTACTCGCGGCGGCGGTCGGGCGTGTTCCAGATGCCGACGACGATCGGCGGGTCGATCGTCCCGTCCTTGATGCCCGCGGCGATCGCCTCGTCGACGCCCCAGTCGACCTTCGTGAACGAGAGGCGCGGGTCGAAGAGGTTCTGGCCGTCGTGCGCGTAGAGGACGGGGTACCTGCGCGACTCGTCCTTCTCGTACCCGGGCGGAAGCCAGATGCTCACGTGACGCCGCTGCGCGAGGTGCTTCGACGGGACGTTCTTCCAGTACGAGAGCGACCCGACGACGTCGGCTTCCTTCGGGTCGGGGAGTTCGTCGCTCGGCGCGGCCGCCAGCGCGGCGGCGGTGACGGCGGCGAGGCAGGCGAGGGCGGGGCGCGGGGTTCGCATGGCAAAAGCGTATCGCTCGTCGTTCGTCTACCTTGCGTCGATGAAGGACACGTTCGCTGAGCTCGGGCTCGGCCAGGAATTGCTCACGGAGCTCGCCTCGCTGGGGTACGAGGAGCCCACGCCCATCCAGAAGGCCGCCATCCCGCCGCTGGTGGAGGGCCGCGACATCCTCGGGCAGGCCGCGACCGGCACCGGCAAGACCGCGGCGTTCGCGCTGCCGATCCTGGAGCGGGTCGGCCGGGACCGCCCCGCGCCGCTGCGCCCGCTCGCGCTCGTGCTCGTGCCGACCCGCGAGCTCGCCGTGCAGGTCTCCGAGGCGTTCCACCGCTACGGCAAGACGATGGGCGCCGAGGTGGTGCCGATCTACGGCGGCCAGGACTTCTTCCGGCAGGCGAACGCGCTCCGGCGCGGCGCCCACGTGGTCGTCGCCACCCCGGGGCGCGCGCTCGACCACCTGCGCCGGCAGTCGCTCGACTTCTCCGACCTGCGCATCGTCGCGCTCGACGAGGCCGACGAGATGCTCGACATGGGCTTCGCCGAGGACCTCGAGCTGATCCTCGAGGCGATGCCCGAGTCGCGCCAGACCGCGCTCTTCTCCGCGACGCTCCCGCCGCGGATCGCGTCGATCGCCGAGCGGCACCTGCGCGACCCGGAGCGGATCCTCATCCCGCGCGATGCGGCCACCAAGGGCTCGCTTCCCAAGGTGCGCCAGACGGCGTACATCGTCCCGCGCGCGCACAAGGTGACGGCGCTCGGCCGCGTGCTCGATCTCGAGAGCCCGACGCTCGCGGTGGTCTTCTGCCGCACGCGCGTCGAGGTCGACGAGCTCGCCGACCGACTCGGCGGCCGCGGCTACCGCGTCGCGAGCCTCCACGGCGGCATGTCGCAGCAGGAGCGCGACCGCGTGATGGCGAAGGCGCGCGCGGGCACCGTCGACCTGCTCGTCGCCACCGACGTCGCGGCCCGCGGCATCGACATCGAGCACCTGACGCACGTCGTGAACTTCGACGTCCCGAGCTCGCCGGAGGCCTACGTCCACCGCATCGGCCGCACCGGCCGGGCAGGGCGCGAGGGCGTGGCGATCACACTCGTCGACCCGCGCGGGCACCGCCTGCTGCGGAACATCGAGCAGGTCACGAAGCAAAAGATCGCGATCTCGACGGTGCCGACCCCGCTCGACGTGAAGGCGCGGCGGCTCGACGTCACCAAGGGCGCGCTGCGCGAGGCGCTCCTCGCCGGCGAGCTCGACCGCTACCGCGTGGTCGTGGAGACGCTCGCGGCCGAGTTCGACCCGATGGACGTCGCCGCGGCCGCCGTGCGCCTCGCGCACGAGGCCAGCGAGGGCGAGTCCGCCGAGGACGACGTGCACATCCCCGCGATCGACGGGTTCCGACAGCCCGGCCCGCCGCAGGGCGCGCCCCCGCGCGGGTGGGGCGCACCGCCCCAGGCGCGCGGGCCGCGACCGCCCCAGGACGACGACCGGTTCCACGCGCCGCGGCGGCACGAGCAGCGCGACATGGTGCGCGTCTACATCGGTGCCGGCACGCGCATGGGCATGCGGCCCGCCGACCTCGTGGGCGCGATCTCGAACGAGGCCGACATCAACCCGCGCGCGATCGGCGGCATCGAGATCGCGGAGATGTTCTCGATCGTCGAGCTCCCGGCGCGCGACGTCGATCACGTGATCCGCGCGCTCCGCGGCGCGACGCTGCGCGGGCGCAAGGTGAAGGTGAACCGCGACCTCGGTTTCCGGAATCCGCCGCCGCCGCCGCGGTGAGTCGGAGCGAGGCGGTGATTCGCGAGATTCTGCGGAGAAATCGTGCGTTCGCGGCACCGGGGCTGCGTGTCACGCGTTCGCATCTTGGGCGGGCTGCTTCCCACTTTCTCGGCGCCGGAACGGACGGGAGGCGTCGCGCGAACGAACGATGTCGGGCGCGTGCACCGGATCGGGTGAGGGCACCTTTCCCTGCAGACGCTTCGCGCGTCGGTCTTACGATTTCGTTTCCACATGCCGTCGACTCTGGATGTCGCCCTTCCGGGCGTTGGTGACCTGCTCTCTGATTTCGAGAGCCTGGCGCTGTGGGAGTCCATGCATTCGTCGGAGGAAGCTTGGGCGCCGGGGGAGCTCTCGCAGGCCACGGGATTTCCGGCATCGGTGGTGGCATCGTCCCTCGGCCGGCTCGAGGCGCTCGGCCTGTGCAGGCGCGAGGCCGTGACTCGCGGCGTTCCGGCGTTCCGCGCGGCGCCCGGCCCGTTGGTGGTGACGTTCGACCCGTCCGACGAGTCGAGCAACCTTCGCCTGGCCACCGTCCGCCTCGGCCTGATGAATCACCTGCAGCGCATGGCCGAGCACCACGCACGTCCGTCGGCCGCCGCGCTCGGCCGCGACGTGGTGGCGACCGTCGCGGCGGATCCCGAGCTCGTGTCGCGGCTGACCCGCGAGGTCGAGCGCGTCGCGGGCACCGCCTCGCAGGGCGCGGCGGACGACGAGTCGTCGCCTCGCGCGAGCGTGAGTCTCAGCGTCCGGCCCGTGCGGGGCGGGCTGCGTTTCCCGGTCGTCATGCTGATTCCGGCATCGGAGGCCGGGCGTCGGACCGATCCGCGGCTCGCGTCGCTCTCGCCGCGCGAGCTCGAGATCGCGACCTCGCTCGCCGACGGACGAACGAAGAAGGAGATCGCCGAGCGACTCGGCGTCTCGTTCTCGACGGTCAACACGATCACCTCGCGGATCTACCGCAAGCTCGGCGTCACGCGCCGTGCCTCGCTCGTCAACGCGATGCGGGGCTGACGCCTGCTGCCGCGGCGTCCGCCGCGAACACGGCGACCGCCGCGCCGCCTTCGTCGAGGAGCGTCAGCTCGTTG
>JAIYBS010000014.1 GCA_027488415.1 Planctomycetaceae bacterium
ACGAGGCCGACGACCACCAGCCAGCGCGCCGCCGCGGCGTCCGCCCGGGCGCGTGCCATCGCGTCGACCGCCGCCGGGTTCGGCTCGTCGAGGTCGAACAGCCCCTCCATCTCCGCATAGCTCCTCGGCGGACGGGCCTGCAGGTCGCATCCGCACCGAGGGCATTCGTGGACCTGCGTCGCGCTGATCGCCTCCACCGACAGCCCGCACTGCACGCAGCGCCGGCGGGTGTGCCGGCGTTCCAGGAGCGGGGCGGTGCGGGGCAGGGCCATCGACCCTACAGTAGCCCGATCGCGCGGCCATGCACGTGCTTCGTGCGCATTTCCCGAATTCCCGCCCCATGTTCGCAAGCCCCGACCAGTGGATCCGTGCCCTCCGCGCCGCCGCGGGACCGGGAACCCTCCCCGATCTCGACGGGGCGCCGCCCTCGTTCCGGAACCGGAAGGACGCCGACGCCGTCCTCTGGGACGCCGCCGCGGCGGGTTCGGCGCCCGGCGCGCTCGACGCCGCGGACCGGCTGCTGGCCGCGCGCCCCGGGTCGTCGCTCGCCGATGCCGAGGGCTACCTCGCGCTCGAGGTCTGGACCGAGTGCGAGCTGAGCGCGCTCCACGCCCTGTCGCGGATCGTGCGGCTGCATCCGACCCCGTCCCGCCGCGCGCGCTTCGACGAGCTCTGCCGCTGGCACATCGAGCACACGCAGCCCGACAACGCGACGAACCGCCCGTGGGCGGTGCACGTGTTCGCGAAGTCGCGCGCACCCGAGGCGATCCTCTACGCCGAGACGCTCCTCCACAACGTGAGCGCCTCCGACGCCCGGCACGAGCCGCTCAGCCGATGGATCCTGCTCGACGCGGTCCGCGAGCTCGAACTTGAGCAGCGGTAGCATCCCGCGCGTGGATTCCTCCGCACGCACCGCCGCATCGGACGCCGTTCCCTTCTCCCGCATCGCCTGGATCGCCGGGGCGCTCAGCAGCGCCGTGCAGCCGAGCCGCCTGTGGGTGGGCTTCCTCGCCGCGCTCCTCCTCTGGATCCCGGGCCTCGTGTGGGACCGCGCGGTCGGCCCCGCGATCGACCCGCCGGGCCTGCTCGCCGAGCCGTGGGACGACATCGAGCGCGACGACTCGCAGCGCACGCTCCGCCGGCTCGCCGTGATCCACGTCCCCGAGCTCACCTTCGAGGGCGCGGTGCTGCCCGCCCGCGAGCTCGCCGCCGCGCTCGAGGCGCGTGCCGACGAGCTCGGCCGCGATCCGCAGGCCGACAAGGTGCGCGCGGCCGCGCGGCGTGCCGCGTCGCTCGTCCCGCTCACGAGCTTCCAGGCGCTCGCGACCGCCGAGGCGGACGCCGCGAGCGCCATCGTCGACGGCGCGCTCGCGCTCGACGTGCGGCCGGTCGCCGCCGGGTTCCGCGCGGCGGTCATCGACATCCCGGTCGCGTGCTTCCGCCGCGACACGGTGTTCGCCTGCGCCTACGGCGCGTGGGCGACGCTCGTCCTCCTCGTGATGTGCGGCGCCCTCGCGCGGATGGAGGTCTCGCAGCTCTCCGGTCGCGGCGTGCTGTCCGCGCGCGCGGGGCTCACGTTCGCCGCCGAGCGGTGGAACACGCTGGTCCTGTCGTGGGCGGCGCCGGTCGGCATCGCGTTCATCCTCGGTCTCGCGTGCTGGGCATGGGGCTTCCTGTTCCGCGCGGAGTTCGGCGGATGGGTCGGCGCGGCGCTCTACGTCCTGCCGCTCGCGGTCGGCGCGGTCGCGGGCCTCTCGCTCCTCGTCGCGTCGCTCGGCGCGCCCTTCACGCCCGCGGCCGTCGCGTGCGACGGGCTCGACTCGCTCGACGCCTCGCAGCGAGGCGCCATCTACTTCCTCGCGCGCCCGCTCCTCTGGGTGATCGTGCTGCTCGCATCGCTCACCGTGATCGCGGTCGGGCTCGTCATCCTGCGCCTCTTCGGCTGGTGCCTCACCGCGTTCCCCGCGGCCATGGTCGACCTCGGCGCGGGCGGCACCGCGCCTGTCCACTCGATCCCGCTCTCGCCGACGCGCTGGTCGGTGCCGCTCGAGCCGCGCTCGGCGATCGTCTGGGGCTGGGTGCTGCTCGCGGCGTTCCTCGTGACGGGCGCCTCCGTCTCGCTCGTCGCGGGCGTGCTCACCCGCGCGTACCTCGCGCTGCGCGAGGCGTGCGACGGCCAGCCCACCGATGCGGCGTGGCCCTACGAGGTCCCGATCGACGTGTCGGACGTCCCGCGCACGCCGGCGGCGTGAGCGCGGGGACGCCGGGAATCAGCCCGAACCGGCTTAACCCAGGCCGCCCTTGAGCTCGCGGCCGCCGAACTTGGCGCGCAGCTTCCGCATGACCGGATCGTCCTCGCGCAGGGCAGGGGCCGGGCGGGCATCGCGCCGGTCGCCGCGCTCGGGCATCGCCGGGCGGTCGAGGAGCTGCTTGCGGCTCAGCGAGATGCGCTTGCGGTCCATGTCGACCGAGAGCACCTTCACCTGCAGGATCTCGCCGACGGTGAGCACCTTGCCCGGGGTCGGGATGCGCTCGTGCGCGACCTCGCTCACGTGGATCAGGCCCTCGATGCCGGGGGCGAGCTCCACGAACGCGCCGAAGTCCATGAGCTTGGTGACGCGGCCGGTGACGGTCGCGCCCGCCTCGATCTCGCTCATCGCGCCGAGCGCCGGGTCGGCGATCGTCTGCTTGAGGCCGAGGCCGATCTTGATCGGCTTCGCCTCGCGATCGATCTTCATCACCTTGACCTGGACCACCTGGCCGGGCTTCACGACCTCCGACGGGTCCTTGATGCGCTCGTAGGAGAGGTCGCCGATGTGGATCAGGCCGTCGACGCCGCCGATGTCGGCGAACGCACCGTACTGCTGGATGCTCGTGATCGTCGCGGTGCGCACCTGGCCCACCTCGAGCTCGGCGAGCACCTTGTCACGCATCCGCGCGCGCTCCTCGAGGAGCACGGCCTTGCGGGAGAGCACCATCCGGCCCTTTTCCCGGCGCAATTCGATGATCTTGCAGGGGAACTTCTCGCCCAGGAACACCGAGATGTCCTCGATGTGGCGGATGTCCACCTGGCCCGCGGGCATGAATGCCTTGTGGTGCGAGACCTCCATGTCGAGGCCTCCCTTGTTCATGCCGACGCAGCGCGCCTCGACGATCATGCCGGTGCTGAGGCTGTCGAGCTCGCCCTTGTGCGTGGCGCCCGGGCGGCTGACCACCCAGAGGCCCTCGAAGGGGTCGAAGCGCTCCTCGAAGAACTCGTACTTCTCGCCGGGCTTCGGCTCCTGCTCGAACTGCGCGAGCGGGCAGACGCCCTGGCGCTTGGGGTCGAACTCGATGAAGACCTCGCCGTCGTGGACGCGGAAGATCGTGCCCTCGCGCAGCGTGCGCTCGCCCTTGACGGTGGCTGCGCCGCGCATGGCCTTCGAGCTTCCCTCGACCATGTCCTCGAGGCTCATGCCTCCGAGGGCGTCCTCGATCTCGCGCATGAGCTCGGCGTCGAGCGCTGCGCGGTCGGGGGATCCGGAGGGCGGCGGAGGGGTGGGCGAGGACGAATTCGTCGTATCCATGGCGAATCGCGGAGGCTACCCGATCCTTCGCCGCAACCCGCGCCCCCCGGCCGCCGAATCCTGAGGTGACACCCCCACCTGCGGAGGTTCCCGGCCGTTCCGGGGTCGGTCCCGCCGACCCGGTATTATCGCAGGGCTTCCGTCCGTTGCCGCCCCCCTCCAGGGCGCCCGGCCGGCGGCGTTCAGATTTCACCGACAGGTCAGGAGCCCACGTTCACATGGCAAAGGCAAAGGCTGCATGGGGCATCGAGGTCGGAAGCGCCGCAATCAAGGCGGTGCGCCTCGAGCGCGACGGAACCGAGGTCCGGGTCGCGGACTTCATCGTCATCCCCCACCCGAAGGTCCTCACCACTCCGGATCTGAACGTTGAGGAAATGCTCCGCATCTCCCTCGGCGCCTTCACCACCCAGAAGTCCGTGGAGGGCGCCGCGGTCCTGATGAGCGTCCCCGGCAACGAGGGCCTCGCGCGCTTCGCCAAGCTCCCGCCGATCCCGAAGAAGGCGGTTCCGCAGACCGTGCTCTTCGAGGCCAAGCAGCAGATCCCGTTCCCGCTCGAGGAGGTCGAGTGGGACTACCACCTCTTCGCCTCCGACGACAGCCCGGAGTACGAGGTGGGCATTTTCGCGATTCTCAAGGAGAAAATCGCACAACGCCTCGGTCTCTACAAGGAGCTCGGCCTCCGTCCGTCGGGCATGACCCTCGGTCCCGTCGCGGTCTACAACGCGATGATGTTCGACCGGGACCTCGACAAGGGCGGCAAGCCC
>JAIYBS010000052.1 GCA_027488415.1 Planctomycetaceae bacterium
AGGGCGAGGGCGACGGGGGCGACGCCTCCTTCGGCCGCCCGTCCGACTCCGCGGACCTCGACGCATCGCTGACCTGATCCCGACCCGACCTCGCACGGCATGGCGCTCGAACTCGTCTACACCTCCGCAGCACGAGGCCTCCGCGCGGGGACCAGCGGCTTCTGCACGGTCGCGATGACGAAGGGCATGCCGCCCGCGCTCGTGCCGCGCCTCGAGGCGCTCGGCGGCTACCGCCCGGGCCCGGGCGGCGACGGACCGGAGGCGCTCTGCTTCTGGCGCGTCGAGACGGCGACCGGCATCGCGCACGTCCTCTCCGTCGTCGGCCCCGCGCCGCCGGACCACACCGCGCGCACCAACAAGATCGCGACGTACCTCGTGCTCTCGCCGGAGGAGCTCGCATCGGCGGGCCCCGCCGCGATGCTCGCGCGCGCCGGACTGCTGCGCCGCTCGTGGGCCGGCGCACCCGCATGGATCGACGAGCCGGTGCGCGTGCCGCTCGACGGCGATCCCGCGCCGCGAGCGTGCGCCGCGTGGCAGGCCGCGTGCGGCGACGCGGGCTGGGCGGGCGTGCTCGCGAGCTCGTTCCTGCGCGACCAGTCGAAGCCGATCCACGTGATCTACCGCGCGGGGCTCGACCCGCTGCCGCTCGTCGACGAGGCGATGCGGCTGCTCCCGGACTGGGTGCGCTGGCGCGCGACGTTCTCGACGTACTTCCTGCAGCCGGTCGCGGGCACGCCGTGCGCGTGGCGGTTCTGCCTCGAGGGGACCGCGGCCGCCGACGCGGCACGGCAGTCGAAGGGACTCGTGATCGACCTGACGCGCCCGCTCGACGCGGCGCCCGAGTCGCGCTTCGTGCGCATGGCGCGGACGGGAATCGACGAGGAGGCCGCGGCGCAGAAGGCGAGGCCGAAGGCCGGGGCCTCGTCGCGTGCGGCGATCGGCACCATCGAACTCGCGCCGGACTCCGATCCGCTTCCCGCCGCGACGTCCGCCGCGCGGCCAGTCCGCCGGCCGATGCCGACCCCGAGCGTCGAGGTCGCGATCGAGCCCGAGCCGACCGTGAAGCCGACGTCGTCGCGCTCGTGGCGGCCGCGCTGACGGTGGTCATCCTCGGCGTGATCGCGATCGTCGTGATGACTGCCGGAAGCGGTACCGCGCCCGAGACTCCCGCGCCGGCGCCCGCGCCCGCCGCCGCGACCGCTCCGCAGGAGCCGGTCGTGCCGCCATCGCCCGCCGCGAACCCGCAGGACGCTCGCGCCGGATTCGGCGAGGTGCCCGCGGACGCGACGATCGCAAAGCCCGAACCCGAGTCGAAGCCCGAGTCGAAGCCCGAGCCGGAGCCCGCGTCCGAGCCCGAACCCGAGCCCGAATTGAAGCCCGCGCCGACGCCGGACCCGGTGCCTGCTGCCGAACCGGAGACGGAGACCGCGCCCGCGTCGATGCCAGCCGCCGAGCCCGCTCGTGGTGCGCAGGAGGGCACTGCAACCCCCGCGCCGACGACGGCCGAACCGCCAGCTCCCGTGATGGTGCCGTCGGTGTTCCTCACCATCGACCGCGCGCCGAACGCCGCCATCGCCCTCCGTGGGCGGGCGGCGTCGCTCCCGGCCGGCGTGCGATCGGCGCGGATCGTGCCGGGTCATGCACTGCGCTTCGCCGGCATCGACATTCCCGAGAGGCCCGAGCTTGCGCTCGCTGGCTCCGCGATCCGCGCGACTGCGGAGATGGAGGGCGGCCGGCTGGTGGTCACCGGGTACGCGTCGGGTCCGGTGCCCGAGTCGCTCCTGCCCGCACTCGGGTTCGCGGCGGGCGCGAAGCCGCCGGCGGCCGAGGCGCTCGAGCGCGCGCTCATGCGATGCAGCGTCGACCTCCTCGATGCGCGCGGCACGGTGGTGGCACGTGGGCAGTTCCGGCAGTGCCGCACCGACCCCGTGCCCATCGACGGCTCGAAGCGGCTGACGCTCGACGATCTCGGCGACGGGTCAATCGACGTGACGCTCGTCGCGCCGGGCGGCACGGCGCAGGCGCCTCGTGCGGTCGCGTTCCGTCAACGCGGGAAGCTGGCGGTCGGCGACTTCGCTGAGCTTTCCGTGAACCGCGAGATTCAGGCGGATGCCGCGCTGATCTCCGCGGTCCGCGCGGCCGGCGGCGACTCGGCCCGGATGACGAAGGTCGCCGGCGAACTCGCCGAGGCATCTGCACTCAAGCGCGCGTGCGACGTGGTGAAGTCGGCGGCCTCGGGCGCAACGCCCCCGAAGGACTTCGAGGCGATGGTGAGCCTGGTGCACCGCGCAACCAACTCCACCGAGCGTGAGGCCCTCGAGATCCCCGACGAGACCGTCACGGTCACGGACCGTGGCCTCCTGCGCACGATGGCCGAGGCCGTCGAGCCGCGGACCAAGGAACGCATCGACGCACTGAGCGCCGAACTGAAGTCGCTGCAGGCCTCCGCCAAGGGTGCAGCACCCTCGAAGTGGCGCGTACGCATCACCGACGAGGACGGCATCCTCCTCCTCGACTCGGAGATCGCGCTCCCGAAGGGAGCGAGACCGTGATCGCGGCGACGCCCACCGCCCCGCCCGCCACTGCGCGGTCGCAGGATCGCGCGTTCGCGAAGGTCGATCTGAAACTCAGGACCAAGGCACCGAAATGAACGCCGCCAAGCAGGAAATGTTCGAATCCGTCCGCTCGGTCGTCGCGGGAAGGCTCCGCGACGAGATGCAGGTGCGCGAGCTCGCGCACCGCGTGTCGGAGGAGTCGACCGCGCTGCGCCGCCGCATCGAGCGTGCGGTCGGGTACGCCCGCGCCGGCCTTCGGCTCGAGGCCTGCGCCGAGGCCGAGGCGGAGCCGAGCGTGTTCGAGCTGTCCGCCGCCTTCGAGGCGGAGCACATGCGTGCGTGGCGCAACCTCTGCGGCAAGAACCGCCTGCCCGTGCCCGACGAGCTCGCACCCGAGTCGCTTGCGGAGATCGAGGAGGCGATCGCCTTCACCGCGCCGCTGCGCAGCCGGCTCGCGCTGATGCGACGGCTCGTCCTCTCGGACGCCTCGGCCTGGCATCGCCTCGAGGTGCTCCGCGAGCTCGTCTCGCGCGACCCGGACAACCCGGCCTGGCAGGAGGACCGTGCCGCGCTCGAGCCCGTCGCCGCCGACGAGCTCGGCGACCGCGTCGACGACGGCATCGCGAAGGGCGACCTCGAGGACGCCGAGACGTGCGTGCAGCGGCTCGAGGACGGCAGGTGGCACTGGAGCGGCGCCGCCAAGGTCGCGGCCCAGCTGCGCGCGAAGCTCGATCGTGCGCTCGCCGGTCGCGCCACCGAGGAGGCGCGTGCGCTCGTCGCGCGCCTCGACGCCGAGTGGTCGGCCGAGAGCGAGCCCGGCGTGCGCGGCGCGATCGAGGAATGGCGCGCGCTCGAGCAGCGCATGCTCTCCGTCGGCGGCGACATGCCCGGCGACCTGCTCGCCCGCGTCGACGAGGCCGAGTCGTGGCTCGCCGCCCGCGAGGCCGACGCCGCCGCGGTGCGCGAGAACCGCGACCGGGTCGCGGCGCTCGACCGCCTCGCGCAGGACGAGCGCGCGACGCTGCCGCAGCTGCGCGCCGCGCTCCGTGCCGCCGAGCAGACCGTCGAGGGCGTCCCCGACGACGTGCGCGCCTCCGCGGAGCGCCGCATCGACGCCTTCGAGCGCAGCGCTCGTACGCG
Source organism: Planctomycetaceae bacterium (assembly GCA_027488415.1). Taxonomy (GTDB): domain Bacteria; phylum Planctomycetota; class Phycisphaerae; order Phycisphaerales; family SM1A02; genus UBA966. The sequence goes on from JAIYBS010000052.1 coordinate 3,696, forward strand.
CCGCGTCACCATCATCGCGGTGGCGGTGCTCGCGGTCGCGGGCGCGGTCACCGGCGCGGCCATCGCGATCAAGCGCACCGAGGCGGCGAAGCTCGTCGACGACACCGCCGCGGCGATCGTCTCCAATGTCGAGGCCGGAAGGCTCGACGAGGCCGACCGCCAGCTCGCCGAGGCCGAGAAGGATCCGGCGCTCGCGGGCGCGGCGAAGGTCGCGGACGCGCGCGCGGCCCTCGCCAAGGCGCGGGGCGCGATCGCCTCTCGGAAGCAGGAGTTCGCGTCGCTCCTGGCGCAGGCGGGCGACCCGGAGTCGCCCGGCGCGAAGCCGGAGCTCGTCGAGGACGCGAAGCGCCTCGCCGAGGGCGACGCCGACCAGCAGGCGATCGTCGACTGGCAGCGCCGCCACGCGCGTGCCGTCGATGCGCGCCGCGGCGCACGCCTCGCCGAGGGGATCGATCGCGCGAAGAAGGTCGTCGCCGAGGTGGTCGAGGCGAAGCCCGACGCCGACGCTTCCTGGGACGGCCGCTACGCCGCCTGGGAGAGCGCGCTTGCCGACGTGCAGCGCCAGTACGGCGACTTCCCCGAGGTCGCGGACGAGGTCCGCACCGGTCGCACCGCCATCGCCGCGCAGCGCGCGAAGACCGACGCGGCGCGCACCGAGGTCGGGCGCGTGGGAAGCCTCGCGTCGCTCGGCGCGGCGGCCACCGGCCCCGATGCGCTCGTGGCCGCGCTCGAGGCCTATCGCGGCAGCCACCCCGACTCCGCCGAGTCCGCCGAGTTCGAGGCCGCGATCGCCGCGAAGCCGACCTGGGACGCGGTCATGGCGTGGTCCGCGCTCCGTGCGCGCCCGACGGCGGCGCTCGCCGACCAGCCGCAGAAGGACCGCGATGCCGCGATCGCCGCGATCGACGCGCACCTCGGCGCCCATCCCGCCAGCCCGTACGCAGCGGCGTGCGCCGCGCTGAAGCCGCTGCTCTCGTCGGCGCCGAACTGGCGCTCGTGGCTTGCGGAGAAGCTCACCACGATGGAGGCGACGTCGCTCTGGTCGATCGAGCGCAAGGACGGCTCGCGCTGGTACTGCAAGTCCGACCCGCGCCGCGTCCCGATGCAGACGCAGGCCGGCGGCCAGTGGAAGAGCGTGCTCGTGATCCAGGGGTCCTCGATGAAGGAGGCCTTCGAGCGCTTCGACCAGGGGCAGCTGAAGTCGGAGGGCCCGTCGCCGCAAATGGCGTTCGCGAAGCAGCTCACCGACCTGATGGACAACGACGAGAAGGCCGTCAACGACGTTGACGCGGCCTTCGACGCGATCGCCGCGATCCGGTCCGACGACTCGGTCGACGGTGCGCTCGCGGCCACGCTGATGCGCGGTCTCCTCGAGTCCGCGGGGCCCGAGCTTCCGGAGTGCGTCCGTGCCGATATCGAGCTTGCGGCGAAGCGCATCGCCCGCGAGAAGCCCGACCAGATCGACTGGATGAACCCGCGCGACCCCGACGCGCGGGCCCGCAGCCGCGCCGCGCGCGCCGCGATGCGGGAGGCTGTCCAGGTCGACCTGTGGCGGAAGGCCTACGCGTCCGCCGTCGCAGCAGCCAGCGCGCCGCTCGCCGCGGCGTACGAGCCGGCCGGCGTGCTCGTCGGTTCGGAGGGTTCGCGGTCGTTCCTCCCGTCGGGAGGCGCGGCGCCCGCCGCCGGCACCGCGCTCTGGGTCGCCGAGCCGCCGATCGGCGGCAAGGCCGCCGCGATGGTGCGGATCGGCACGACCAAGGACGCCGGCGCGGTCGACTTCGAGCCCGAGGCGCGGTCGGTGCCCGCCGGCACGCTGGTCTTCATCGCCCGACGAGGGGGATCCAAGTGAACGACATCGACGACCTCGGGTTCGAGGACGAGGGCAACGACCGGTCCGCCCGCCACGGCGAGCCCGCGTCCGTCGGTCCGTGGTTCGTGCGCTTCGCGGGCCGTCGCTCGGGGCCCTTCGACGCGGAGCGCCTGCGCACGCTCGCGCGGCGCGGCGCGCTCACGCGCATGCACTCGGTGAGCGCCGACGGCAAGGCTTGGGTGCCCGCGACGTCCGTGCGCGCGGTGTTCAATGCCGACGGCTCGGTCGTCGCCTCCGGCGCGCGCGCCGTCGAGGTCGCCGAGGACGATCGCCCCGACTTCGACGGAATCCCCGACGCCCCGCTCGAGCTCCCGCGCGCGATGGCACGCGCCGCGCTCGGGAGCGCGCTGGTCCGCCCCGTCGTGCTGTGCGCGCTCGTGCTCGCCACCGTCATGCTCGCCATGCCGACCTCGCGCGACGAGTCGGGCGCGCTCGCGTGGTGGTGGTCCGAGGGTGCGGCCGACATCACCGTCCGCGGCCTGTGCGCGGTGGCGGTGCTCGGCGGGTGGGTGATCGCGTTCCTCGCGCCCGAGCCCGCGCGCGCGGCATCGGTGGCCGCGGTGGCTGCGGTGCTCGCCGCGGCGGCCTCGCTCGGGCTCCTCCACGAGAAGTGGGCGATCTTCGCGGTTTTGCTGGTGCCGGCATCGGCACTGCTCGTCGCGCTCGACGCGGCCGGGTCCGCCGGCTCGCGCACGATGGGCGGCGCGGCGATCGCCGTGGCAGCGCTGATGGGGATCGCGACCGCGGTCACCGTCGCGCTGACGCCCGCGGGCTGGAGCATCGCGGGCGCCGTGCTCGCCGTCGTCGGCGCGGGCGCGCTCGGCTTCGCCGGGTTCCGCGCGATGAAGCGCCCGGGACCGAGCGCCGAGGGCGTGTTCTGGGGGTCCGTTGCCGGGGCGACCGGTGCGCTCGGCGCCGCCTTCGCCGCCGCGTTCGGCGGGCTCGCCGGGCCGCAGCCGATGGACGGCGCGAAGGCCGCCGTCACCGCGTGCCTTGTGCTCGCGTTCTCCGCGGTCTCGTGGGCCTCGGTCCACGAGGCGGTCGAGAGCTCGCACCTCCTGCCGCGCGCATCCGACGACGACGCGGCAGACGAGGCCCACACCCAAGCCTGAGACTCTCGATCGCCGAAGGAACACCCAT
>JAIYBS010000081.1 GCA_027488415.1 Planctomycetaceae bacterium
GCAAGGAGCTTGCCGACGCGATCGCCGTGCTCGAGGATGCGAAGAACCACGCCGAGGGATCGCGCCACGCGGCCTCGGAGGCGCAGCGCTCGCTCGAGCAGCGGCGCATCGAGGCGCTCGGCATGGAGAAGCAGGCCGCGCAGCGGACCGAGCTCGCGACCCGCGGCCTCGCGGAGGTGCGCGAGCAGGCGGCGTCCGACGAGACGCGCCTCGGCGAGCTGGACGCGCGCATCGCCGAGCTCACGGCGCAGATTGAGGACGCCGCGGAGCGCGTCGCCGCCGCTGCGGAGGCCGCGAGCGAGGCCGAGCGCGCGGTGATGACCGCGTCCGACGCGCGTGCACGGACCGCGGAGGCGGCCCAGCAGGCGCGCCTCGCCGCGGACCGTCTCCGCGATCAGTCGGTCAGCGCCGACCGCGAGGCCAGCCGCACCGCCGCGCACCTCGGCTCGATCGACGAGCGCGAGCGCGGGCTCGAGGAGCAGCTCTCCAAGATCGACCGCCGGCGCGAGCCGTTCCGCGTCGAGCTCGACGCGCAGCGCGCGACCCGCAACCACCACGTGGTCCGGCGCACCGTCGCCGCGGACGAGGCGCAGCGCCTCGAGGCAGAGGTCCACGTGCACATCGCGGATGCCGCGTCGCTCGGCGACCGCCATGCCGCCCTTGCCCGCCGCCTGACGGAGCTGCGCGACGAGCGCACCTCGATCGAGAGCCGCAGCCGCCTCCTCGAGGAGATGCAGCGCGCCCGGGAGGGCGTCGACGAGGCCGTCCGCGAGGTGGTCGGCGACCGCAACCGCTTCCCCGCGGTGGTGGGCATCCTCGGAGACTGGATCGAGACGGACATGGCCGATGCGGCCGCGGCCGAGGCGGCGCTCGGGCGCGACCTCGAGCTGCTGGTCGTGGACCGGGGCGAACGGGTCCTCGAGGTGGCGTCTGCCTGCACGGGCGTGCGCGGCCGCGTGACGATGGTCCCGGCCGATCTCCGCCCGGCGGCGTCACAGCCGCGTGCCGATTCCGCCGGCCTCGTGCCGCTGGCTCCCTGCGTCCGGGTCCGTGAAGGCGCCTCTGGCGTCGTGGCCCGCCTGCTTGCCGACGCCTGGCTCGCGACGGACCTCGGCGCGGCCCTCGAGGCTGCGGCCGGGACGCACGCCGGCGCCCGCATCGTGACCCGGGACGGCACGCTCGTCGACGAGCTCGGTCGCGTGACCGTGGGCACCCCCACCGGCAGCGGCTCGGGCGAGGGCCTCCTCGCGCGGCGCGCAGAGCTCGCGCAGCTGCAGCAGCGGCTCGCGGCGCTGACGGTCGAGATGGAGATCCTCGAAGGCGAATCCGCCGCCCTGCTCACCCGGTCCGACGAGGCCCGGGCGCGGCACCGCGACGTGGAGGATCGCCTGGCGGTCGTCCGTCGCTCGATGGTCGACGCCGAGTACCAGCGCGACCGTTGCGACCAGCTGATCCAGCGCGTCGAGCACGAGCAGGCCGCGCTCGCGGTCGAGGGCGAGGAGCTGCTCCGGCGGATCCGCACGCTCGGCACGGAGCGCGAGGAGGTCGCCGCGAAGCTCGGCCGTGCCAAGGCGATGCTCGAGTCCCTCCAGGGCCAGCACGCCGTGGCGGATGCCGCCGCGGGCAAGGCCGCGGCGAAGGCCGAGGCAGCCACGGAGGCCCTCTCGAACGCCCGGATCGCAAGCACCCAGCGCTCCTCCGCGCTCGAGGCGCTGCGCCGCGAGCGGCGGTCGGCGGAGCTCGCCCGCGACGAGCAGCAGCGCCAGCGCGCCCATGCCGCCGAGCAGGCGGACCGGCGCAAGCAGCAGATCGACCGCTACGAGGCCACGATCGCCGAGGCGCACGCGATGGCGACTGCCGCGACCTCGGAGCTCGAGGCGCTCGGATCGCAGCTCACGGATGCCACCGCGGCCCTCGCGGTCGCGCAGCGGAGCGTCGACGAGGCGAACGAGGCGCTGCGGATCGCGCGCGGCCAGGCGCAGATTCTCGAGCGCAACTGGAGCAGCGTCGAGCTCGGGCGCCGCGAGGTCGAGATCAAGCGCGAGGCGCTCGAGGAGTCCGCGATGGGCGAGCTCGAGCTCGACCTCGGCGGGGGCTACGCCGGGCATCTGGAGGCGCGTGCGCAGCCCGGTTTCGCTGCCATCGACCGCGCGGCGGCCGAGAAGGAGCTCGCGCAGCTGAAGGACGAGATCCGGACGCTCGGCAACGTCAACCTCGACTCGATCGAGGAGGAAGGCCAGCTCGAGCAGCGCAACGAGGACCTCGTGCGCCAGGTCGCGGACATCGACACGGCGACGAAGCAGCTCGGCGAGCTGATCGTGCAGCTCGACGGCGTGACCCGCGTGCGCTTCGAGCAGACCTTCAACACCGTCCGCGAGAACTTCGCCGGCAACGGCGGCATGTTCCGGCGCCTCTTCGGCGGCGGCAGCGCAGACCTGTACCTCGTCCCCGACGAGGAGACGGGCGAGGTCGACATCCTCGAGTCCGGCGTGGAGGTCCGGGCGAAGCCGCCCGGAAAGGAGCCGCGCATCATCAGCCAGCTCTCCGGCGGCGAGAAGACGATGACCGCCGTGGCGCTCCTGATGAGCATCTTCAAGAGCAAGCCCAGCCCGTTCTGCGTGCTCGACGAGGTCGACGCCGCGCTCGACGAGGCGAACGTCGAGCGCCTGTGCGGCGTGCTGCACGAGTTCCTCGACCGCAGCCACTTCATCGTGATCACCCACCACAAGCGGACCATGCAGGCCTGCGACCAGCTCTACGGCATCACCATGCCGCAGCGCGGCGTCTCGAAGCGGGTCAGCGTCCGGTTCGAGCAGGTGGGCAAGGACGGCGCGATCGCCGCGGACGCCGTTGAGGCCGCCGAGTCGGCCGAGCGCGCGCGCCCGTCGGACGCGCTTGCCGGCGCCTGGGAACGGAACTGAGCCGACGGGGCCGCCCCGTCCGTCACCGCATGCCGAGCGCCGCCGCCTGGCGGTGCGCGGTCGCGTGCAGGTCGGCGGTCTCCTCGGGGGTCGCCGCGTAGCCGCCGGAGAGCAGGAGCACCACCGGCACGCCGCGGGAGCGGCATTCCTCGAGGACGCGTCGGTCGCGGGCGGCGAGTCCCTGGCGGCTCATGGCAAGACGGCCGAAACGGTCGCCCTCGACGACGTCGACGCCGGCGAGATAGAACGCGATCTGCGGTCGCGATCGGTCGAAGCATCCCGGCAGGTGGCGCTCGAGGGCGGCGAGGTACTCGTCGTCGCCGGTGCCGTCCGGGAGGCCGACGTCGAGGTCCGACGGCGGCTTGCGCAGCGGGTAGTTCCGCTCACCGTGCATCGAGAACGTGAACGCACCGGGGTCGGCGGCGAGGAGCTCGGCGTTCCCGTTCCCGTGGTGGACGTCGAGGTCGATGACGAGCGCGCGCTCCGCGGCACGTCGGCGCACGAGCTCGCGGACGGCGACGACGACGTCGTTGATCACGCAGTAGCCCTCGCCGTGGCCGCGGCAGGCATGGTGGGTGCCGCCCGCGAGGTTCGCCGAAATGCCGGACCGCAGCGCCTCCTCGGCCGCGAGCAGGGTTCCCGACGTGGCGAGCCGGCTGCGGCGGACGAGCGCCTCGCTCCACGGGAGGCCCAGCCGGCGCTCCTCGTCGCGCGAGAGCGTGCCGTGGCGGAGCTTGGAGAGGTAGTCGTCGGAATGGGCGAGCCCGAGCAGTTCCCACGGGGCCTCCTCCGGGGCGACCACGTCGCCGACACGGACAAGGCCCTCCGCGACGAGGATGTCCCGCAGGAGCGCGAACTTCCGCATCGGGAACGCATGCCCCGCGGGAAGCTCGACGACGTAGCCGGGATGGAAGTGGACGCGCATGGAAAGAAGAAGCGGCCGGCGCCGAGGGCGCCGGCCGCTTGAGTTCGCATCGTTCGCCCGTGGGATTCGCGGGCGGACCGGTCAATTCCGGGGCAGGCCCGGATCAACCCCAGTTCGCGAGCAGGATGCCGAGGTCCGCGCCGTCCACCGTGCAGCTGCCGTTCAGGTCGTAGATCGACCCGCAGGCGA
>JAIYBS010000278.1 GCA_027488415.1 Planctomycetaceae bacterium
ACCGCGTGCGCCCGACCAGCATCCGGGTCGCGCCCGAGCTGCTCCGTGAGGCCGAGGCCGCGCTCGATCCCGCCGTGCGCTCGCTTGCGATGCTCGAGCTCGGCAGGGCCGAGCTCCTGCTCGGCAACCCGGCGGAGGGCGCGCTCGCGCTCCTCGCGTTCGCCGAGGCGAACCCCGCCGAGCCCGCATCGCGGCACGCGATCGACGCCGCGGTCGCCGCGGCCCGCGGCACCGGCGACGCCGCGCTCCTCGCGCGCGTCCTCGCGACCGCCGTCGCGCGCTTCCCCGACCACCCGGACCACGGGGCGTGGCGCGTCGAGCAGAGCGCGGTCGCGCTCGCCCCCGACGCGCCGGTCCCGATGCGCGACTCCCCTTCCCGCCGGGCGGCGCTCGCCCTCGACGGCCTCGACCGCGCCGACCGCAACGGCGTCACGGACGCCGGGATCCGCGCCGACCTCGCGATCGCCGCGGCCGATGCGCTGAACGAGGAGCAGCGCGGCGACGCGGCGATCGAGGCGCTCGACCGGATCGCGCGCGGCGGGGCCCCCGCCCCGCTCCCGGATGCGCTGCGCCTGCGCGTGCTCGAGGAGCGCATCCGTGCGCTCACGGTCGCCACCCGGGCGATCGACGCGGACCGCGCCGTGGCCGCCGCACTCGCCGACGATCGCGACGCCGTCGCGGACGCCGCGGCGCGCGTCCTTCGGCGCATGTCGGCCGCGGACCTCGGAACCGTGGCGTCCTCCATCGCCGACGAGCAGCACGCCGCGCGCGTCGCGCGCCTCGCGGACGCGACGCTCCGCATGGCGCCGCCCACGCCGGAGCGGGACGAGGTGCTCTCCCGCGCGCTGGTCGTGGCGGGGATGCACGAGCAGGCGGCCGCGAGCGCGCGGCGCGCGGTCGGCGCGCGCGGCGATCGTGCCGACCTGCTGCTCGCGCTCGCCGAGGCGCTCTGGGGAATCGGCGGCGAGCCGTCGCTCGCGGAGGCGTTCGGGCTCTACGACCGCGTCGCGAGGACCGTTCCCGAGGGGTCGGCGTCGTGGTGGCTCTGCCAGGTACGCAGGCTGCAGATCCTCGACCGCGTCGGGCGCTCGCGCGAGTCGATCGCGCCGCGCGTGGCGCGCCTGAAGGCGCTCGACGCGGGGCTCGGCGGTCCGTCCTTCTCGGCCACGCTGCTCGAGCTGGCCGCACGCCACGAGTGACGCACGCCGCGGCGCCGGCCGGGCGCGCTCACTCCTCGAGCGTCCGGAGCTCGTCGCGCAGGATCGCCGCAAGCTCGAAGTTCTCCGCCGCCACGGCGCGCCGCAGGCGCTCCTCGAGCTCGGCGCGCTGGCTCGTCGGGAGCCGCGGCACGAGCGCCGCCCGCATGCCGCGCAGCAGGGTCGCCTCGTTCGATCGCTCGAACCCGCCGTGCGGCCCGACCTCGTCGAAGTGCGCACGGAGCTCCGCGAGCGCGCGGTCGATCGCCTCGAGCGCACGCCGGTCGTCCGCGGCGGCGAGCGCCATCGCGGCCTCGGCGCGCGCACGCATCATCACGACGAACGGGCGGTGCTGCTCGAGCACGGTTCGGTCGCCCTGGCTCGCGCCGTGCTCGCGGCAGAGGTCGAACATCCGCAGGTTGCGCCGCGTGTCGCCGACGACGCGCTCGAACTCCTCGAGCGCGAAGAGCGCGACGTACCGGTGGTAGAACTGGACCCCCTCGTCGCGGAGCGCCTCGCAGTCCTTCGAGGAGAGCACGAAGGCCCCGTCGTCGCCGCCCGACTCGCGGTGCGCGGCGAGCCGCGCCTCGTGCCAGGCAAGCAGGGACTCCGCGCCGTGCGGGCGCCTCCCGTCGGGGCGGCCCTCGAGGGCCATCTGCAGGATGCCGAGGTCGAGCCGGACCTGGATCGCCCGGCCGCCCGCGAGCGTCCGGATCATCCGCACGGTGGGGTGGCTTCGGCCCACGCGCCACCGGCCCAGGACCGGGCCGAGGTCATTCTCCGGGCCGGGAAGGTCTTCGCCGGCGTCCGTCGGTTCTCCGACGGAACCACCGCCCGAACCCTCCCGAGCCTTGGATTCTTGGTCACCCGCACCGGCCGGCCGGGGCGTCTGATCCGGATGCTCGGGGTCGGGGGAGTGGTCGGGTCGGTCGGTCGACATCGGATTCCGAAACAAAGGATGGGATTCGCATTGACTTGCGCCAAATGCGAGTCTTGCGGATGCCGATGGGAGACGTAGGATGACGGACCACCTTGCTCGTGCGTGTGGCTCGAGCTCGGTCCGCTGATCGCGAGGGTGTATGGCGCGACCCGGTGTGCAAAGCGAACTGCAGCTCTACCTCCGAGAAATCAAGGAGGAGCGGCTTCTCACCCCCGAGGAGGAGAAGACGCTCGGCTGGCGCATCATCAACGACGAGTGCCCCGAGGCCAAGGAGCGCATGATCAAGGCGAACCTCCGCCTGGTCATCTCGATCTCCAAGAACTACGCGCACCGCGGCCTGCCGCTCTCCGACCTCATCGAGGAGGGCAACATCGGCCTGATCAAGGCCGTCGAGGGCTTCGACCCCGCCCAGGGCGCGCGCTTCAGCACCTACGCGAGCTGGTGGATCAAGCAGGCCATCAAGCGCACGCTGATCAACGCCGTCCAGCCGATCCACATCCCCGCCTACATGGTGGAGCTGATCGCGCGCTGGAAGCAGACCAACCGGAAGCTCGAGGAGAAGCTCGGCCGCCAGGCCACCATCCACGAGCTCGCCGCGGAGATGGGCCTGCCCGTCAAGAAGCTCCTCATCGTGCGCCGCGCCGTCAAGGCGTACCACGCGCCGAGCCAGGCGCCGGCGAAGGACGACGGCGAGGGCGCCGACCTCGGCGACCTCTTCGAGGACACGCGGACGGCCGCCCCCGAGCGAGACGTCGAGCGCAAGGAGGACTTCTCCACGATCCTCAAGCTCCTCGACTCGATCGACGAGCGCGACGCGCGCGTGCTGCGCCTGCGCTTCGGCCTCGAGGGCAAGGAGCCCCTGACCCTGAAGCAGATCGGCCAGGAGGTCGGCCTCACGCGCGAGCGCGTCCGGCAGATCGAGGTCGAGGCGCTCAAGAAGCTCCAGCAGCAGCTCACCGACGACCGGCCGAGCCGCTTCTTCCGCGAGAACCAGCCGACCGACACGCCCGAGCGGCGCCGTCCCGGCCGCAAGCGCAAGCAGGCCCCGGGCGCCTGAGCGCCCGAGGCCTGAATTCGAGCCTGCATCGAGATCGATCCGCCGCGCCCGGGGCCGGCGGCCGGCCCCGCGGCGTCACTTGCCGCGGACGGGGTTGTAGAACGGCATCTTGACCACCTTCGCCGCGGTCTTGGCCTTCCCGAGGTCGATCTCGAACTCGGTGCCCTCGGCGGCCAGTTCGCTCGGCACGTAGCCCATCGCGATCACCTTGTCGAGGGTGGGGCTGAGGCAGCCGCTCGTCACGTGGCCGACGTGCTCGCCGCCGCGGTGGATGCCCATGCCCTGGCGCGCGGCGCGCCGGCCCTCGACCTCGAAGCCGACGAGCTTGTGCTTCGTGCCGGACTTCGCGATCGCCTCGAGCGCGTCCTGGCCGATGAACCGGCCCTCGCGCTCGTCCGCGGCGCCCTTGTCGAGCTTGACCGCGAACCCGAGGCCCGCGCTCAGCGGGTCGATCTCCTCGGTGATCTCGTGGCCGTAGAGCGGCATCGACGCCTCGGTGCGGAGCGAGTCGCGCGCGCCGAGCCCGCAGGGGCGGACCGCGGCGGTGACGCCCTCCTTCTCGCGCAGGAGCATCGGCAGCACGAACTTGGCGACGGTGGAGCCCATGACGAGCTCGACGCCGTCCTCGCCGGTGTAGCCCGTGCGGCTGACGGTGAGCTTGGCGATCATCAGGCTCTTCTCGGCGAAGCGGTAGCGCTTGAGCGTGGGGATCTCGCGGCTGAAGCCGGCGACCAGCTCCATGACCTTCGGGCCCTGGATCGCGGCCATCGCGGTCTCGGCCGTGACGTCCTCCATCGAGAAGGTCAGGTTCTCCCGCTCCTTGATCGACCGGAACCAGTCGAGGATCTTGAGGCGGTTCGAGGCGTTGACGACCATCATGTAGTCGTCCTCGTCGTAGCAGTAGACGAGGACGTCGTCGCGCACCCCGCCCCGCTCGTTGCACACGAGCGAGTAGCGCACCTGGCCGCGCTCCATGCCCAGGATCAGCCGGGTGCAGACCCGGTCGAGGAACTTCCGCGCGTGGCGCCCGGTGATCCGCAGGCGGCCCATGTGGCTGACGTCGAAGAACGCCGCGCCCGTCCGGCACGCGTGGTGCTCGTCGATGATCGAGCCGTAGGACATCGGCATCTCCCAGCCGGCGAAGTCCACGAAGCGGGCGCCGCGCTCGGCGCTCCAGGGGTGGAAGGGGGTACGGGCGAGGGTCGCGGTGCTCATGGTCCTCAAGGGTAGCCGAAGGGTCCGATACGCGGCTATCCTCGACGGACGCGAATGGACCGCACCGACGCACGAATCTCCCGCCGGACGTCCCGGCCGGGTGCCGGCGCGGTGCCGTTGGCGCGCCGGCTCGCGGCGCTGCTGCTCGCGGTCGCGGTGCTGGCGTCCGGCACCCGCGCCTGGGCGCTCGACCTCGAGGACGAGTCGCTCGCCGACCGCCCGGTCTCGTCGGTGCGCGTCGTCATCCGCGGCAAGAAGCTCGCCACCGAGCAGGAGATCCGGAACAACCTCCGCATCGCGGCGGGCCAGCCGTTCGACGCGAAGGTCGTCAAGGCGGACGTTTCCACGCTTTACCGCCTCGGGCGCTTCGGGCAGGTGTCCGCGGACGCCACGATCCTCCAGGACGGGTCGGTCGAGGTCGCGTACACGGTCGAGGAGCAGCAGATCGTCGACAGCATCGACTTCGCGGGCAACTACGTCGTCACCGACCAGGACCTGCGGAAGGTGGTGCCGATCCAGCCCGGCGCCCCGCGCGACGACTTCCTGCTCGAGCAGTCGATCTTCCGGATCAAGGAGCTCTACAAGGGGCGCGGCAACTACCTCGTCGAGGTGAAGGTGGACGAGAGCAAGCTCGAGCAGGGGCTGCTCCTCTTCCAGATCATCGAGGGCCCGCGGGTGCGCATCCGCGAGATCGAGTTCGTCGGCAACGAGGCCTTCCCGTCCGAGCAGCTCGAGGCGCAGCTCAAGACGAAGCCGTGGGTCTTCCTCTTCCGCAAGGGCGAGCTCGACGAGGACCAGCTGATCGAGGACGTGGCCGCGGTCGACCGCTACTACAAGGACCGCGGCTACGTGGACGTCCGCGTGGACCGGCGGATCGAGCTGAGCCAGGACCAGCGCGAGGCGAAGATCGTCTTCGTCGTCAGCGAGGGCCGGCAGTACAGGCTGCGCGAGATCGTGATCAAGGGCGCGGGCGGCTCGGAGCCGCGGGTCATGACCCGCGAGCAGATCGGGAACCTCGCGGTGATCCAGCGCGGCGACCCGTTCCAGCGCAACTTCATCGACAAGACGAAGAAGGCGATCGAGCAGGCCTACCAGGTGATGGGCTACGTCGACGTCCGCGTCGCCGACAACTGGGTCCGCGTCGGCGAGGCGCCGGAGGTCGACCTCCTGCTCTCGATCCAGGAGGGCGGCGCCTACGTCACGGGGCTCGTCGACATCCAGGGGAACCTGGTCACGCGCGACAAGGTGATCCGCCGGCTCGTGCGGTTCCAGCCGGGCCGGCCGATGGACGGGCGCGAGATCAAGAACACCGAGACGCGCCTCGAGCGCTCGCAGCTCTTCCGCGAGCCGCGCGTCACGCCGCAGCAGCCCGACGCCGAGGACCCCGGCGTGCGCGACGTCATCGTCGAGGTGAAGGAGAAGCAGACGGGCTCCGTCAACTTCGGCGTCGGCGCGGGCACCGACAGCGGCTTCTTCGGCGAGATCTCGCTCAGGCAGCAGAACTTCGACCTCGGCGACTGGCCGCGCAGCTTCGAAGAGTTCCTCGGCGGCCGCGCGTTCCGCGGCGCGGGCCAGAACCTGAACATCGCGATCGCGCCCGGCATCGACGTCAGCAACTACAACGTGTCGATCGGCGACCCGCACCTCCTCGACACCGACTGGGGCGGGAACATGGGCTTCAACTACCGCACCCGGTTCTACAACCAGTGGACCGAGGACCGCATGAGCGGCCTGTTCGGGATCAGCCGCGCGATCGGCGACCTGTGGAGCCTCTCGGTCAACCCGCGCGTCGAGCAGATCACCCTGACGAACTTCGAGCCCACGACGCCGGTCGAGGTGTGGGAGCAGCGCGGTCCCTCCTACAACAGCGCGATCCTCGCGCAGCTCACGCGCACCGAGGTCGACAACCCCGCGCGGCCGGGGCGAGGCTCGCAGATCGAGCTGCAGGCCGGCTACCACGGCGTCTTCGGCGGCGACTACGACTACCCGCAGGTGAGCGCGAGCCTCACGCAGTTCTTCACGACCTACGAGGACTTCCTCGGTCGCAGGCAGGTCCTGCGCCTGCGCGTGCAGTCGAACTACATCTTCAGCGAGGACGCCCCGGTCTTCGAGCGCTGGTACCTCGGCGGCCGGACGCTGCGCGGGTTCGCGTTCCGCACCGTGAGCCCGAAGTCGACCGCGCAGATCGGCACCAACCCGCCGACCACGTTCACGCCGACGCCCAACTCGAACGTGCCGGTGGGCGGCAACTTCCTCTTCTTCGCCGGCACCCAGTACGAGGTGCCGGTGATGGGCGATTTCCTCTCGGTGGTGACCTTCATCGACAGCGGAACGGTCAACAACGACGACTGGCTGGGCCAGTACCGGGTCGGCGTCGGCGCGGGCCTGCGCATCTACATCCCGCAGTTCGGCCAGGCGCCGATCGCCCTCGACTTCGCCTACCCGCTGGTCAAGCAGGACCAGGACGAGGAGCAGATCTTCAGCTTCACGCTCGACCTGCCCTTCTGACGCCCCGCGGCGCCCGACGCGGTACCCGGGCGGCCGTACACTTCCCGGGATGAGCACTTCCCGCAGCATCGCAGGCCTCGTGGCCGCCGGCGCGATCGGCGCCGCCGTGGCAACCGCCTCGTACCAGGCCGGCGCCACCGCGCGCATGGCGCCAGCACCCACCCGCGTCGCCACCGTCGACCTCGTCAAGGTCGTCGAGCGCCTGAGCGAGCGGAGCGACTGGGAGGTGCAGATCACCGGGCTCGGCAAGAAGATCCAGGAGGAGTTCTCCTCCCGGCGCAAGGCGATCGAGGAGATGGCCAAGCAGCTCGAGTCCGCCCCCGCCGACCAGCAGCAGGCCCTGCGCGACAGGCTCGCGTTCGAGCAGCTGCAGTTCGAGCAGTGGGAGCGCATCAAGAAGATCGAGATCGACCGCGAGCGCGCCCTGATGTGGCAGAGCATGTACCGCAACATCCGCACCGAGAGCCAGAAGCTCGCCGACGCGGAGGGCTGGGACATCGTGATGGTCAACGACGGCGTCACCGAGATCCAGCTGCAGCGCGAGTCGAAGTCGCCGCTCGAGCAGCAGGCGCAGGAGCAGATCGTCCGCCGCCGCGTCCTCTACGCGGGCAAGTCGACGGACGTGACCGACCAGCTCGTGGTGCGCATGAACAACGCGCGCGCCGCGAACGCCGGCAAGCCCGCGGGCGACGGCACCGCGCCCGCCCCCGCACCGGCGCCCGCCGCCCCCGCCAAGTGACCGAGCAACCGAAGACAGGAACGAACACCATGCGCACCCGCACCATCGCCATCGGCCTCGCCGTCGCCGCCCTCGCGGCCGCGGCCGCCTTCCCCGACCGCCCGGCCAAGGTCGCCAGCGTCGACATCGAGCGGATCTTCGCCGCGCTCGACGAGCAGAAGTCGATCGAGGCCGAGATCAAGCGCCTCGGCGAGAAGATGGCCTCCGAGAAGGACCGCCTCAGCCGCGAGCTGCAGGACCTCAACGCCGAGCTCGAGAGCTACAAGGCCGGGACCCCGCCGTACAACGAGACGCTCAAGAAGGTCGAGGCGGCCGTCGGCGCCATGAGCGCGCAGGACCAGTTCGGCCAGCTGAAGGTCGAGGCCGAGCGCGCCAACGGCATGCGCATGCTCTACGCGCACGTGCGCGAGGCGGCCGCGGCCGTCGCCAAGCAGTCCGGCATCGACTACGTCCTCATCAACGACTCGATCCCGCCCATCGAGCCCGCGGGCTTCGTGCAGACGAAGCAGCAGCTCGCGATGCGCCGGGTGCTCTTCGCCGGCAACGACATGGACCTCACCGACGCGGTCATCGGCCAGGCCAACGCCGCGTTCAAGGCCGCGGGCGGCACCGTCCCCGCGACTCCCGCCGCCCCGACCCCCGCGCCGAAGCCGTGAGCGACCGCGCCCTGACCTCCGCGACCGTCGCCGAGATGGTCTGCGGCCGGCTCGTCGGCCCGGGCGACCGCCCGGTGCGCGGCCTCGCGGCCGTCGCCGACGCCGGGCCGGACCAGCTGACGTTCATCGGCGACCTCGCGAACGCGAACAAGTGGGCGTCGTCCTCGGGCGGCACCGCCATCGTGACGAAGGGCATCGAGGTCGCCGGGCACGACGCCTCGGCGCGCGCGCTGATCGAGGTCGACAACGCGGACCTCGCGATGATCCCGGTGCTCGAGCACTTCTTCGCGGGCGATTGCCTGCCCGAGCCCGGCATCGCGCCGGGCGCACACGTCGACCCGACGGCCTCCGTGCACCCCGAGGCGCGCATCGCGCCCGGAGCCGTGGTCGGCGCGCGATGCACCGTCGGGGCACGGGCGTCCCTGCACGCGAACGCGGTGCTCTACGCGGACGCGCAGGTCGGCGAGGACTCGATCGTCCATGCCGGCGCGGTGATCCGCGAGCGGTGCATCGTGGGTCGCCGTTGCATCGTCGGCCCCAACGCGGTGATCGGCGGCGACGGCTTCGGCTACCGCGCGAGCGCGGACGGCCGGTCGGTGCTCCGCATCCCGCACCTCGGCAACGCCGTCCTCGAGGACGACGTCGAGATCGGCTCGGGCGCGATGATCGACCGCGGCAAGTTCGGCGCCACCCGGATCGGCGCCGGCAGCAAGATCGACAACCTCTGCCAGATCGGCCACAACGTCCAGATCGGGCGCATGTGCATGATCAGCGGCCACACCGGGATCGCCGGCAGCACCGTGATCGGCGACGGCGTCCAGATGGGCGGCGGCGTCGGCATCGCGCCGCACATGCGGATCGGCTCCGACGCCCGCATCGCGGCCCGGGCCGCGGTCATGTGCGAGATCCCCGCGGGCGAGACCTGGGGCGGCTACCCCGCGCAGGAGATCCGGCATGCGTTGCGGGAGGAAGCCGCGCTCCGTAGACTTGCGGACTCCGCCAAGCCGCTCCTGAAGCTCCTGAAGGAGCCGAAGGACCAGGGCCAGTGACCGGCCGCGTCGGCGCGGCCAGCACGCCGCAGACCGACCGACCGTGACCGCCTCCGCCGCACCACTGCCAGCCGCCACGGACCGCGCGGTCCCCTCGGGATCGCCGCGCCAGCGCACGGTCGCCGCGCAGGCGTCCGTCGGCGGCAAGGGCCTCATGCTCGGCCGCGAGGCCACGCTCACCATCCTGCCCGCGCCGCCGGACCACGGCATCGTCTTCGAGCGCACCGACCTCGAGCGCCCGGTGGTGATCCCGGCACTCGTCTCGAACGTGATCCCCAACCCGCGCCGCACGACGCTCAAGGCCGGCCAGGTGACCATCGAGACGGTCGAGCACTGCATGTCCGCGCTGCGCGGCCTCGGGATCGACAACGCGCTGCTGCGCCTGCACGGCCCCGAGCTCCCCTGCGGCGACGGGAGCGCGATGCCGTTCGTCGACGCGATCCGCGCCGCGGGCGTCGCCGACCAGGACGCGCCGCGCCGCACGTTCCGCCTCACCGAGACGGTCAGCGTGCACGAGGGCGACGCGTCGATCACCGCCATCCCGGCCGAGAGCCCGGGCGGCATGCGCGTGATGTACGACCTCGACTACGGCCGCAACGCGCAGCGGATCCCGCACCAGGCGTGGAGCTTCGACCCCGCGCGCGACGACTACGTCTCCGAGATCGCTCCCGCCCGCACCTTCTCGCTGAAGGAGGAGGCCGAGGCGCTCTGGCAGGCAGGACTCTGCCGGCACCTGACGCCGCGCGACGTGCTCGTGATCGGCGACGAGGGCCCGATCCAGAACGAGTACCGCTTCCCCGAGGAGCCCGTGCGGCACAAGGTGCTCGACGCGATCGGCGACCTCGCGCTCGTCGGGACGGTGATCGAGTGCCAGGTGGTCGCGAACCGCTCGGGCCACGGGCTCAACCGCCAGCTCGGCATGAAGCTCCTGCGGCTCGTGCAGCGCGAGCGGCAGTCGCGCATGCTCCTCGAGGGCCGCGCGATGGACGCGCGCGCCATCGGGCGCCTGATGCCGCACCGCTACCCGATGCTGCTCGTCGACCGCGTGCTTTCGCTCGAGCCCGGCCGCCGCGCGGTCGGCGTCAAGAACGTCAGCATCAACGAGCCGTTCTTCCCCGGCCACTATCCCGGCACCCCGATCATGCCGGGCGTCCTCATCGTCGAGGCCCTCGCCCAGATGGGCGGCCTGCTCCTGAGCCAGACGCTCGAGCACACGGGCAAGGTGGCGGTGCTCCTCTCGCTCGACAAGGTGAAGCTGCGCAAGGCCGTCACGCCGGGCGACCAGCTGCTCCTCGAGGTCGAGGCGATGCGCGCGACCAGCCGCAGCGCGGCCGTGAAGGCCCGCGCGATGGTCGGCGAGAAGGTCGCCGCCGAGGCGGAGATCCGCTTCATGATGGTCGATCAGGACTTCGAGTGACCCCATGCCGATCCACCCGACAGCCATCGTCGACGCCAGCGCACGGATCGCACCGACCGCAGAGATCGGGCCCTGGTGCGTCGTGGGCCCCGACGTCTCGATCGGCGAGGGCACCGTCCTCGTCAGCCACGTGGTCGTCGAGAGCCACACCCGGATCGGCCGCGAGAACCGCATCTTCCCGTTCGCCTACGTCGGCGGCACGCCGCAGGACAAGAAGTTCACCGGCGAGAAGGTCTGGTGCGAGATCGGCGACCGCAACCAGGTCCGCGAGCACGTCACCATCCACCGCGGCACCGAGAACGGCGGCGGCTGGACGCGGGTCGGCAACGACAACCTGATCATGGGCACGGTGCACATCGCGCACGACTGCATCGTCGGCAGCGGCTGCATCCTCGCGAACAACGTGATGCTCGCGGGCCACTCGGTCGTGCAGGACCACGCCAACGTCGGCGGCGGCGCCGGCATCCACCACTTCGTGGTGATCGGCACCTGCGCCTTCGTCGGCGCGATGGCCCGCGTGAGCATGGACGTGCCGCCCTTCATGATCGTCGAGGGGAACCCCGCCGAGGTGCGCGGGCACAACCACATCGCGCTGGCGCGCCGCGGCTTCGCCGAGACCGACATCGAGGCGATGAAGGAGGCCTACAAGCGCCTCTTCCGGGACCGCGGCGGCAGCCTCGCGGAGAAGATCAGCGGCATCGTCGCGAAGTACCCGGGCGTCCGCTCGGTGGACATCCTGGTGAACGCCGTGAACGCCCAGGCGCGCGGCGTGCACGGGCGCTCGCTCGAGACGCAGCGGCTCGACGACCGGCACCGGCGCCACTGACGGCGACGGCAGCCGACGCGGGGGCGCGGGCGCCCGCCGACCCGGCCGCCCGGCGCGCGGGAACCGCTATGCTCCCCCGGATGAACGCTTCTCCGCGCCACGAGAAGGTCGATGAGATCATGGAACGCGCCGAGGCGGCCCTGCGCCGCTCGCAGTGGTTCGAGGCCGAGCGCCTCGCGCACCGCGCGGTCGAGCTCGCCCGGGCGCAGGAGGACTTCGGCCTGCTCGCGCGCGTCGCGCTGCCGCTGCAGGAGGCTCGCCGCCAGCGGATCCAGGAGGCGACGGGCAACCGCAAGCTCTCGATCCTGCAGTCGGACATCACCGAGGACATGGCGATCTCGCCCGGCTGCTACCTCGTGCAGCCGCCGGCCGTCGGCGCCGACGCGCGCCGCCTGCGCCTCGCCGCGCTGCGGCGCGAGATCCCGGTTGCCATCCTCTGCCGGGAGCCGAAGTCGCGCCTCGGGCTGTGCCCGGTCGTCGCGATCGGCCAGATCACCGTGCGTGCGCGCGTCGAGCCGCCGAAGGACTGGGACAAGCCCGACCACAAGTGGTTCCTCGGCGCGATGGAGCAGCTCGGCGATGCCGCGATCGAGATGCTCGACACCGGCCTCGAGCTCGACCGGCAGGTCGACTTCCTGCTCGCCGCGCTCGACGCGGTCCCCGACCACGAGAAGCTCCACCAGGTGCTCGCCTCGGTCTGCAAGGAGGCCGCGAAGGGCTTCGTGCGCAGCACCACCGCCGACGAGCTCGACGCCGAGCTCGCCGCCGCCGAGGAGGAGCCGGACATCGCCGAGCTCGAGGCCCCGACCGCCAAGAAGCGCAAGGGCAAGGGCGACGACGAGGAGTGAGCCCGTCCAGCGCGATCAGCGCCAGTCGAGCCCCTCGAAGAGTGAGTTGAGGTTCTCGCAGCCGTCCTCGCGCACGATGACCATGTCCTCGATGCGCAGGCCGCCGTGCGCGCGCCCGTAGAGGCCCGGCTCCACCGTCAGCGCGTCGCCGGCCACCAGCTGCGGCCCCTTGAAGTCGAGGAGCGGCGGCTCGTGCACGTCGAGGCCGATCCCGTGGCCGGTGCCGTGGGTCATGCCGCACCAGGTGTCGGGCGCGTCGGCCGGCGGCATGCCGCTCGCGAACCCGTGCGCGTGGATCACGCCGAGCGTGGCGCGATGGACGTCCTCGCCGGTGGCGCCCGCGCGCACCGCCGCGATCGCGGCGCGCTTCGCCTCGACGACCGCCGCGTGCATGCGGCGCACCTCGGGGTGCGGCTCGCCGTTCACGACGGTGCGCGTGCAGTCGCCGTTGTAGAGCGTCTCCAGGCAGAGCGGGAAGATGTCGACGATCACGGGCTGCCCGGTGCGCAGGTCCCCGTGGCCGTGCTCGTGGCAGTCGGCGCCCTGCGGGCCGCAGGCGACGATCGCGGGTCGCCCCTGGAACCCCGCGCGCAGGAGATGCACGTCGATCAGGAAGCGCAGGCGCTCGGCACTCAGCCGGTCTCCCTCGTGGAAGAGCACGCCGTTGCGGTCGGGCACGGCGCGCGCCACGGTCTCGCATGCCATGCGCATCGCGTCCTCGGTCGCCTTCTGCGCGGAACGCAGCCACTCGACCTCCTGCGCGTCCTTCGACCGCCGCGAGAGCACGCCGAGCTGCGGGTCGTACTCGACGGCGATGCCCGCCTGCCGCAGGTGGTCCGCGTAGATCAGGGGCAGCGTCCGGTCGGCGACCACCTTCCCCACGTGCTGGCGGCGCAGGCACTCGGCGACGGCCTGCGCGGTCGCGGTCTCGCGGTCGCCCGACAGCCCGCCCTGGGGCTCGAAGTCCCGCGGGCACGCCACCGCGTCGGCGCGGGCGTGCTTGCGCGCGCGCTCCATCTCGATGTCGCGGCAGACGAACACCCGGTGCGGCGCCCTGCCCTCGTGCAGGAAGTCGATGCACGCGGCCGGGTCGCCCACGTTGAAGCGGACGGCATGGAAGAGGCTCTTGTTCGTCGCGGGGATGCCGGCGATCAGGCGGGCGGTGGGCATGCGCGCAGGATAGGAAGGCTCCGGCGCGGCTCCGGCCGCGCGCCCGCGGGTCCGGCACGGGAAACGGCCCCGTAAACACATGTCCCCGGCCGTGCAAACGGCCGGGGACATGGAGTGTGGCCGCGACGCACGCCTGCGCCGCGGGAGATGCGCGAGATGGCCCCGGACAATAAGAGAAACGGCGTCCGCGACGCCCGACCATCACGGATTCCGGAAAACCGGCCGTCAGCGCGTCAGCGCCCGGTGCTGGAGCTTGCGAGGGGGGGCGCGCCGGCGGGTGTCAGGATGCCGCCGATCGGTCCGACAGGTGTCACGGCCGCAACGAAGAGACAACCCCGGCGCAGATGCGCCGGGGTCGAGGAGGGCATGGTGCCGCGAG
>JAIYBS010000026.1 GCA_027488415.1 Planctomycetaceae bacterium
CGCGCCCGCGCGCGCCTCGCTGCGGCGGATCAGCGCCTTCACGCGCTGCAGCTCCGGGCTGTCGACGGCGCCGGGGCGCTTGGTCGCGACGAACGTCTCGATGTTCGCCTCGAGCCGCTCCGCGAACTCGCGGCCGAGCTGCGGGAACGCGCCCGCGAACTCGCGCACGAAGTCGAGGTGGCGGAGCGCGCTCTCGTCCCACACCGCGATGTTGCCCGAGGTCTGGTACGCGACGTGCACCTCGTGGCCCTGGTCGCAGAGGCGGATGAAGGTGCCGCCCATCGAGATCACGTCGTCGTCGGGGTGCGGGCTGAACACGACGACGCGCTTCGGGAACTCCTCGCCGGCCTTGCCGGGCTTGCCGCCGGGCCAGCCGGTGATCGTCCGGTTGAGCGCCCGGAACACCTCGATGTTGAGGTCGTACGCGTCGCCGCGGCTCGCGAGGAGCGGCTGCAGGCCGTGCTCGTTGTAGTCCTCCTCGACGAGCTTCAGGACCGGCTTGCCGAGCGTGCGCGCGAGCCAGATCACCGCGCGCTTGGTCGTGCGGTCGTCCCACCGGAGGCCGAGGTCCTCGATCGGCCCGAGGAGCCACGGCGTGTGGAAGCGCGTGAGCGCGGCCGCCGACGCGGGGTCGAGCACGAAGCGCGCGTCCGGGTGCTCCTGCAGGAAGCTCGCCGCGACGGCGGGCGAGACCGGTCCCTCGACCGCCTCGCGGACGATCGCCGCCTTGTGCTCGCCGAAGGCCATCAGCACGACGCGCCTCGCCTCGAGGATGGTGCCGACGCCCATCGTGATCGCGCGGCGCGGGACGTTGCGCTCGCCGAAGAAGTCGCTCGATGCGTCCATGCGCGTGACGCGGTCGAGCGTGATCAGGCGGGTGCGGCTGTCGCGCGGCGAGCCGGGCTCGTTGAAGCCGACGTGCCCCGTGCGACCGATCCCGAGGAGCTGCAGGTCGATGCCGCCCGCGTCGGCGATCGCGCGCTCGTAGGCGGCGCAGCGCGCGGCCACCTCCTCCTGCGCGCAGGTGCCGTCCGGGATGTGCACGCTCGCCGGGTCTGCGTCGACGTGGTCGAAGAGGTGCTCCTGCATGAAGCGCCGGTAGCTCTGCAGCTCCTCGGGGCGCATCGGCCAGTACTCGTCGAGGTTGAAGGTGACCGCGTTGCGGAAGGAGAGGCCCTCCTCGCGGTGCATGCGCACGAGCTCGTCGTACACGCCCTGCGGGGTGGACCCGGTGGCGAGGCCGAGGACCGCGTTGCGTCCCTGGGCGGCGCGCTCGCGCAGGAGCGCGGCGATCTCGGAGGCGACCGCGCGGCTCGCGGCGGCGCTCGAGGCGTGAACGCTGACCGGGATGCGCTCGCGCGTGGCGTGCGCGTGGCCGGAGGCCGTTCGCGCATGGTTGGTGGAAGCCGATCCGTCCGCCGCAGGTTCCGTATGGGCCATGTGCAAAAGGCTACCGGGCGCGTCGCCCCGGGATGCACCGGGAGCCGCCGCCCGAGGTGAATGGCCCCGGTGGGAATCGAACCCACACGCCGCTCGCGCGGCCGCGGATTTTAAGTCCGCTGCGTCTGCCGTTTCGCCACGGAGCCGGATCGCATCGTACGGCGCGCCGCGCGGCGTCAGTGCCTCGAGCCGGCCGCCTTCTCGTGGTGGCCGCCGAAGGCGTGGCGCATCGCGCTCAGCATCTTGTTGGCGAAGTCGGCGTTGCCGCGGCTCTCGAACCGGTCGAAGAGCGCCGCCGAGATCACGTGCGCCGGGACGCCCTCCTCGACGGCGGCGAGCACCGTCCAGCGGCCCTCGCCCGAGTCGCTGACGCGGCCGCCGAACCTCGCGAGCGCCGGATCCTCCGCCAGCGCGACCGAGGTGAGGTCGAGGAGCCAGCTCGACACGACGCTGCCGCGCCGCCAGAGCTCGGCGATCCGGGCCACGTCGAAGTCGTAGCGATAGGCGTCCGGCTCGCGCAGCGGCGTGGTCTCGGCGTCGGTCGAGACCTGCTCGCTGCCCATGTTCGCGTGGCGGAGGATGTTGAACCCCTCCGCGTAGGCGGCCATCAGCGCGTACTCGATGCCGTTGTGCACCATCTTCACGAAGTGCCCGGCGCCGACCGGTCCGCAGTGCAGGTAGCCGAGCGTGCTCGTGTCGCCCTCGCCGCCCCGGCCCGGAGTCGCGGGGATGGTGCCGACGCCGGGCGCGAGCGCGCGGAACACCGGATCGAGGCGCCTCACGGCGTCGGTCGGTCCGCCGATCATCACGCAGTAGCCGCGCTCGAGGCCCCAGACGCCGCCGGAGACGCCGCAGTCCATGTACTGGATGCCGCGCGCCGCGAGCTCCTTCGAGCGGCGCAGGTCGTCTCGGTAGTAGCTGTTGCCGCCGTCGATGATCGTGTCGCCGGGCGAGAGGAGCGGGGCGAGCTCCGCGATCGCCGCATCGACCGCGCCTGCAGGGATCATCAGCCAGACGTGGCGCGGGGCGCCGAGCTTCGAGACGAGGTCGGCGAGGCTCGAGGCCGCGGTCCCGCCCGCCGCCGCGAGCTCCTGCGTCGCCGCAGGCTCCTGGTTGAAGCCGACCACCTGGTGCCCGGCGCGGGTGAGGCGCTTGCCCATGTTGAGTCCCATCCGTCCAAGTCCGATGAGTCCGAGCTGCATGTCGAGGTGTCCTTGCGAGGCGGTGCGTGTCCGTGGGGCGGGAATCTAGTTCAGGCGCCGTGGCGCGCGAGTTCAGGCGCCGCGGCGCGCGAGGGCGCGCGGGAGGATCTCGGCGGCGAGCCAGCGCGCGAAGTCGGGCTTCGGCATCCGCCCGGGCGCCCGGCGGGTGCCGTCGGCGAGGAAGACCTGCGCGTCGACGTCTGGCGCGTCCATCGTCTCGATCGGGTTCGCGACGATCGCGTCGGCGCGCTTGCGCTCGAGCTTGGCGAGCGCGGAGGATTCGAGCTCCTCCGGGCGCTCGAGCGCGAATCCCACCACGAACTGGCGCGGCGTCCGCGACGACGCGAGCCCCGAGAGGATGTCCTGCGTGGGCTCGAGCCGGAGCGTGACGGGGCCATCCTCGCGGCGCATCTTGCCGGAGACCATCCCGGCGGGGCGGTAGTCCGCCACCGCGGCGGCCATGACCAGGAGATCGTGGTCCGGCCAGGCCGATCGAAGCGTCTCGAGGAGGTCGGCCGCCGTCCGGAATCGAAGGTCCGCGGCGCCCACGGGCGCTGGCACGCCGGGTCCGCGCGCAACGGTCACCGTGCATCCGGCGCGACGGAACGCCTCGGCGATCGCGAGCCCCATCTGCCCGCTGGAGCGGTTGCCGATGAAGCGCACGTCGTCGATCGGTTCGTGCGTCGGGCCGACCGCGACCAGCACGCGGAGCGGGGGACCGGCAGGAGACCCGGGTCCGGGGATGTCGGCGGGCTGCTCCATATTCTCGGGCGTGCGCGTTGCGGTCTCGGCCGGGAACGCGCATACTACGGATCCTTCCCCGACCGAGGCCCCTCCGGCCCGGGCGGGGTTTGGGCGGATGGGCGCAACTCAGGCACCCGTCCGCAACGAAGGTATGGAGCCCGCAGGGGTCGCCGCCGGAGCGGCGGCCGCCGCGGGTCTCGGCGCGTCAGGAGGTCCCGTTGGCACGCAAGGTCCGTCAGAAGCTCGGCGAACTGCTCGTCAGCTGGGGCACCGTCCCCCAGGCGAAGGTCGACGAGGCGTTGACCGCCGCCAAGGGCCGCGGCATGCGCCTCGGCGAGGCGCTGGTCGAGGCCGGCGCGTGCAAGGAGGAGGACGTCGCCAAGGCGCTGGCGACGCAGTTCGGCGTCGACTTCTTCAACCTCGACCGGCTCGAGGACATGAACAAGGTCGACAAGTCGCGCATGCAGCCGGACCTGATGAAGAAGTACCTGGTCCTGCCGCTCGCCGGCTCCGGCAAGCTGAAGCTCGTCATCCACGACCCGATGGACCTCGACACGCTCGAGCTCCTGCGCTTCCGCATCGGCGACTTCGAGCAGGCCGGCGTGGCGTCGAAGCGCCAGATCCAGGCGTTCATCTCGGGCGAGAAGGCGGAGGATGGGCCGCGCAAGCAGCTGATGACCGACTCGCTCGACAAGTCGCTCGACAAGTCGATGGACAAGTCCGTCGACAAGTCGATCGAGAAGTCGGTCGACGTCGACGACGAGGGCCCGATCATCAAGCTGACCTCGCGCATCATCATCGATGCGGTGCAGGGCCGGGCGTCGGATATCCACATCGAGCCGGCAGAGGACCACATCCTGCTGCGCTACCGCATCGACGGCGTGTGCGTGGTCATCGAGAAGCTGCAGAAGAAGCTGCAGAACGCGCTGCTCAGCCGCTTCAAGCTGATGGCCGGCGTGAACATCGCCGAGAAGCGCATCCCGCAGGACGGCCGCATCAAGTTCCGCGTGGAGGGCACGGACATCGACTTCCGCGTCAGCACCTGCCCGGCCTACTACGGCGAGAGCGTGGTGCTGCGAATCCTGCGCCCGGACAGCGTCCGCATCGGTCTCCTGAACCTCGGCTTCGAGCAGGACTCGCTCGACGTCTTCAACAAGATCATCCGCCGCCCGAACGGCATCTTCCTCGTGACCGGCCCGACCGGCTCGGGCAAGACGACGACGCTGTACTCCGCGCTCGACGTCCTCAACACGCCCGACCGCAAGATCATCACGGCGGAGGACCCGGTCGAATACAACTTCAACGGCATCAACCAGGTGCAGATCCGCGAGCACATCGGCCTGACGTTCAACGCCGTGCTCAAGAGCATGCTGCGCCAGGCGCCGAACATCATCCTGGTGGGCGAGATCCGCGACCGCGAGGTCGCGGACATCGCGATCCAGGCGGCGCTCACCGGTCACCTGGTGTTCAGCACCCTGCACACGAACGACGCCCCGAGCGCCATCACCCGCCTCGTCGACATGGGCGTCAAGCCGTTCCTCGTCGCCAGCTCCATCCAGGCGGTGCTCGCCCAGCGCCTCGGCCGCGTGCTCTGCACCACCTGCAAGGCGCTCGACGACGCGCCGGACCCGAAGTTCCTCAAGCTCGTCGACATCGCGCCCGAGGAGGCGATCGGCAAGGTCTACAAGGCCGTCGGCTGCCCGAACTGCAAGGGCACCGGCTACAAGGGCCGCAAGGCGATCTTCGAGATGATGATCATGAACAGCGAGATCCGCGAGCTGGCGTTCCAGCGCGCCGGCGTCTCCAAGCTGCGCGCGGCCGCGATCCGCGGCGGCATGCGCAGCCTGCTCGGCGACGGCCGCATCAAGATCCTCAAGGGAGTCACCACGCCCGACGAGGTCGCCAAGTACGCGCAGATCGAGGGCTTCGACCCGAGCGAGATGTCCAAGCGCTGACCGAGCGCCCACCCAGACCACGACGCCACCGTCCAGCACCACCAAGGCCACCACCCATGTCCGGTTCCGAATCGCAGACCCAGTTCGAGTCCACCAAGCCCACGCTGCAGATGGACCGCCTGCTCGACGTCGTCGTCAAGCAGGACGCGTCCGACCTCCACCTCTCGTGTGGCCGTCCGCCGACCATCCGCATGGGCGGCCGGCTGCGCAACCTGGCCACGAAGACGCTGGAGCCCGAGGACATGATGCAGCTCATGAAGAGCATCACGCCCGAGAAGAACCAGCAGGAACTCCAGGAGGTGGGCGGCACCGACTTCGGCTTCGCGTTCGGCACCGCGGCTCGATGCCGCGTCTCGGTGTTCAAGCAGAAGGGCGTGCTCAGCATGGTGCTGCGCCA
>JAIYBS010000197.1 GCA_027488415.1 Planctomycetaceae bacterium
CTGCGCCGCGTACTCGAGCCGGCGGCGCGCGTCCTTCAGCTTCGCGGCGAGCTCCACGCCCTCGGGGCTTCCGGCGAACTCGATGCCGGGCGCCTCCTCGTACTCCACGCCGAGGAGCTTCGGGCCGCCCTCGACCGGCACGTCGCCGGTCCGGAGCTTCGCCTGGATGCGGCGCGGATCGATGCCTTCCGGCAGATCCGTCACGCGCAGCGTCCAGATGCCCTGGGCGAGGTCCCGGTGGATGGCCCGGGTCACCGCCGCCCCGCGCGGGTAGAGCACCACGCGGTCGACGACGCCGGCGTCCGTGACGGACTGCGGCGAGAGGTCCTGCGCTCGCGCGGCTGGGGCGGCGAACGCGAGCACGAGTGCGGAAGCAGCGGTCAGGCGGGGCAGGTCGGCGTTCACGGGCATCCTCCGGGGGCGGAGGCTACGCCGCCCCGGGCAGGAATGGCCGCCGGCCGGACCGCGTCCCGCGCGATCCGGCCGGTTGTCGGCGGATTCCCCGGAGAAATCGCGCGCTCAGTCGAAGTCCTCGAGCGCCGCGCGGGTGCCCGACCGAGCCAGCAGCTCGGCGGCCCGGGCCGCGCCCGGCGCGTTCGACCCCTTCAGCTGGTCGACGAGCCTGCGGGTCTCCTCGCGCTTGCGGAGGTAGCGGAGCGCGAGCGCGGCGACCGCTTCCGGCTCCACGCTCTCGAAGAACGCGACGCCCTCGCGGTAGACGATGCCCGACGCGAGGCGCTTGGCGACCATCCAGTCGAGGTAGGCCTGCGGGATGTCCTTCCAGAGGCGCTCGCCGGCGGTGTCCTGCAGCTTCTGCGGGATGTGCTCGCGGACGACCTGCTTCGCGAGCTCGCGGTCGGCGGGGCTCCACGAGTCCATCGCCGCGCGGATCGCGTTCGCCGCGTCGTTGATCACCTTCGAGAGCTCGGTCGAGAGCTCGGTGAGCGGCGTGTGCGGGTGCCGGCGACCCTCCGCCATCAGGAGCTCCGCCTCGGCGCGCGCGAGCTCGCGGAGCTTCACGAGCACCTGGTCGACGAACTCGGCCTTGATCGCGAGGAACTGCTTCTCGTCGAGCAGCATGCTCGCGCCGATCTCGTAGCTCGAGCAGATGACGCCGCACTTGTTCGCGCTGGAGTCCTTGAAGATGAGCGCGCCCGCCTTGAAGAGCTCCTTGCGCGCCTCGGGGGTCAGGAAGAGGTTCGCGCCCTCGACGATGATCGGGCTCGACGGCTTCCCGTCCGCGGTGAGGTAGTCCCGCCAGTTGCCCTCGTTGATGGTCGCGGGCCGGCCGCCGCCCGGCACGAACGCGTCCGTCACCAGGCGGTTGTGCAGCGTGTTGCGCAGCGGCGCTCCCTCAGGCTGGTCGACGCCGACCACGCGTCCCCTCGGCCCGAGCTTCGCGCGGTCGAACGACGCGATCGGCAGGGCCTCCTTGAAGAGCCGCAGCAGCTCGCCGTGGTCGAGCCCGTCCGGGTCCTCTCCCACGCCGCTGCCGTCGGCGATGCCGACGATGCGGGCGTTCGTGCCGTAGTCGCGGTTGAGGATGCGGATCATGTTGCCCGCGACGTCGCCGTCCGGGCCGCCGGTGATCTTGACGGTGAACGGACGCTTGCGCGGGTCGATGCCGCGCGCGCGGAGCGCGACCTCGAGGAACACGTTCACGCCCTCGCTGGTGACGCCGTACACCTTGTGGTTGATGCCGGCGCCGGGCTTCGAGCTCATGAACGCGTCCGGGAGCGCGTACTTGCGCACGCGCGCGCGGGCGACGATCCACTCGATGTGCGCCGGGGTGATGTTCTCGTCGGGCCCGAGGTAGATGAGCTCGCGCGTCCCGAAGCGGTCGACGATGCGGGCCTTCGTGGCCGGGTCGTCGGTGATCAGGTCGAGCAGGCTGTCGACGAAGCTCTTCACGCAGCGGGTGATGTCCGACTCGGGCTCGAGCAGGATCGCGGCCTTCGCGCCGCCCTCGGGGATGTCCTTGTTCTTCTGCTGCTGGGCCCAGCTGAGGCCGTAGACCTCGTCGAAGACGCGCTCGCGCTCGCGGGTGTGCTGCGCCGCGGAGGTCGGCTTGACGACGCGCAGGCCGCCGCGGGCGATCTCCTTGAAGCGGTTGTGGAAGCCGAAGAACCCGCGGCCGAACACGAAGAACGTGCCGTAGGGAAGCTCCGGCCGGCGGTCGTCGCGGAGGTAGGACGGGTCGATCCGCATCGAGAGGCCGAAGCGGCTCTTCACGAACCAGTTGGTGCGGAACGTCGCCTCGACGCCGTCGAGGATCGCGCCGAGCACGGTCGCGGTGCCGTCCGGGTCCTCCTTGGCGGCGATCTCGGCGCGCAGGGCGGCGGCGCGCTTGGCGAACTCCGCGTCGGCGAGCGGGCCGGCCGGGTCGAAGCGCGCGAGGAACAGCGCGGTCGCCTTGCGGACGATCGGCATGTTGCGCTCGGCCGCGGCGTTGATGCGCTCGACCGAGAAGAGCAGGCGGTTGCGGTGCACCAGCCGCTGGTGCGCGAGCGTGCACAGGGCGAGCGCGAGCTCGGCCTCGTCGATCGAGAGGTCGGGCACGCGGGTCGCGAGCTCGATGGACTCGGAGTCGACCCACTTGATGCGGGTGAGGTCATGCTCGACCTGCTTCCACTGGACGCCGTTGGTGTCGATCGACTTGCCGTCGCCGGTCTGGATCACGAAGCCGAGGATGGAGACCGATCCGTGCGGCGGGTCGGCGACCTGGTCGAGGTAGGCGCGCTGGATGCTGATCCCGGCGCGGCTCAGCACCTGCGCGACGCGCTCGAGCATCGTTCGGCAGCGGGCGTTCGAGAAGGCGATGGTGATGCGGGTCAGCTCGCCCTCGAGCTCGGGCTCGGTCTCGACGACGGTTCCCTCGGTGCCGCTGACCTGCTGCATGAGCTTGCGGTGACGGTTGAGGCGGTGCGGCGTGAGCGTCGACACGTAGTCCGCCGCCGCGCCCGCGAAGTAGGCGCGGATCGCTTCCTCGGACCAGTCCTTGGCGTCCGACTTGGCAAAGTCGATCGTGGCGCGGAGCTTCTCGGCCTGCGCCGGGACGGAGGCGCTGAACGGCTCGCGGTCGCCGAACTCGAACGCGTCGAGCACGAGGGCCCCGTCCTTCGATCCGTGGATCTTCGCCGCGCGCAGCGACGGCGACATCGGCAGCGACGCCACGACCTCGGCGAGCACGCCGGGGCGGTTGCCCTCGCGGATGACGGTCCACTGCCGGCCGTCCTCGCTCCGCAGCGTCAGGTGGAGCGGCTGCTTGGACGCGCGCGCCGCGATGATCGCGCGGAGGTGGTTCGAGACCTCCGCGGGCGCGGTGTCCTCGAAGTACATGCGCGGCATCTGCGCCACGAACCACGGCACGATGGTCTCGGCGGCGTGCTGGAAGCTCTTGCCGAGGTCGCTCGCAAGGACCGTGGGGTCCGGCGCGGTGCCGGTCGGGGTGGCGGAGGGGGCAGGGGCCGCGGTATTCGCAGGGCGCATTCCGTGGGTGATACCACGGCCGGAATGGCCGGATCAACCGCTGATTTCTCGATGGATCCGGCGGGAATGCTGAATCCGGGTCGCCGATATCCTGTTCGGCTTCGTCCCCGCTTCCATGCGCGTCGTCACCATCGGCAACTTCGACGGCGTCCACCTCGGGCACCGGGCCATCGTGGCCGCCGCGCGGGACGCGGCCGGCCCCTCCGGCCGGGTCGTCGCGGTGACCTTCGAGCCGTTGCCGGTGGCCGTCCTGCGACCCGAGTCCGCGCCCGCGCGGCTGACCGACGCCGCCGCGCGGCGCGACCTGCTGCTCGCGGCAGGCTGCGACGAGGTCGTCGAGCTCGACCCGCGGCAGGGCATCCTGAAGGAGACGCCGGAGGCGTTCGTCGCCGGGCTGCGGTCGCGGGTCCCGTTCGACGCGGTCGCCGAGGGCGGCGACTTCCGCTTCGGCGCGGGCCGCTCCGGCGACGTCGCGACGCTCGCCGCCATCGGCGCACGCGAGGGTTTCCGCGCGATCGAGGTCGCCGAGGTGCTCGAGCCCCTCGCGGACGGGTTCCTCGTCCCGGCGCGCAGTACCTCGATCCGCTGGCTTCTCTCCGTGGGGCGCGTCGCGGACGCGGCCCGGCTGCTCGGGCGGCCGCACGCGGTGGCGGGCACCGTCGAGTCCGGGGACCGTCGCGGGCGGGGGCTCGGGTTCCCGACCGCCAACGTTCGTGCGCCGGGCGCCGCGCTTCCCGCGGACGGCGTCTACGCGGGCGAGGCCGATGCCGATGGCCGCACCTGGCCCGCGGCGATCTCGGTGGGCACCAAGCCGACCTTCCGCGGTGACCGGCGGACGCTCGAGGTCCACCTCGTGGGCTGCGAACGCCCGCTCGACGACTACGGCTGGCCGGTCGAGGTCCGCTTCCGCCGCTGGCTGCGCGAGCAGTGGCGCTTCCCGGGCCCGGACGCGCTCGTCGCGCAGCTCCGCGCCGATGTCGCGCGCGTCGCTGCGCTCGCGTAAGGTGCGCGGCAGATGGCCTACGCATCGACCGTGAACCACGCACAGCTCGCCGCGCGGCTTCGCGCCTCGAGGCGCCCGTTCCTCACCACGCACTTCAAGCCGGACGGCGACGCGCTCGGCTCGGTGCTCGCCCTCGGCCGCGCGCTCCGCGCGCTCGGGGCGCAGCCCGACATCGCCCTCGCCGGACCGATCGACCGCTCGATCCTCGGACTCGCGCAGCCCGGCGAGTACCGCCACGTGGAGCGCGGCGCGCTCGTGCCCGCGGAAGGATGCGACCTCGCGGTCGTCCTCGACACGGGCGCGTGGAGCCAGCTCGAGCACTGCCGCGACTGGCTGCGCGCCAACCCGTCGATGGTCGTCGGCGTCGACCACCACGCGCGCGGCGACGACGTCGCGCCCGAGCGCATCGTCGACCCGTCGTGCGCGAGCTGCACGCAGGCGCTGGTGCCGCTGGTCGACGAGCTCGGCGTGCCGCTCGGCCCGGGCACGCGCCGCGCGCGTCACACCGTCGCCGAGGCGATGTTCGCCGGCCTCGCGACCGACACCGGCTGGTTCCGCTTCAGCGGCGCGGACGACCGCGTCTTCTCGCTGGCGGCGCGGCTCCTCGCGAGCGGCGTCGACAAGGACGCCCTCTTCCGCATGATCGAGCAGGGCGATGCCCCGGGACGCCCGCTCCTCACCGCGCGGGCGCTCTCCTCGCTGCGCTACTCGTGCGGCGGCCGCGTGGCCGTGATGAGGCTCTCCCGCGCGGACTTCGAGGCGACGGGCACCCGCGTCGACGACCTCGCGGGCCTCGTGAACGAGCCGATGAGCGTCGCGGAGGTGGAGGTGAGCGTGCTCCTCGTCGAGAGCGAGCCGCGCCTCTCGAAGGCCAGCTTCCGGAGCAAGCCGCCGGCGCTGCCGGGCGGCGCGTTCGTCGACGTGAACCACCTTGCCGCGCGGTTCGACGGCGGCGGCCACGTGCATGCCGCGGGCGCGCGGATCGCCGCGCCCCTCGACGAGGCCGCGGACATCGTCGTCCGCGCGTGCGAGGACTACCTCGACGCCGGGGGCTGAGCGGACGCGGCCGGGGCCATGGCGGCGGCCGCCGGCGAGATCGTGTAGCCGAGCTTGGTGATCGCGCGCTCCGCCTCCGCGAGAGACGTGGCGTCGTCGAGGACGATCACGGCCTGCTTCGACTCGAAGGTGCACTTCACGCTGCGGACGCCCTTGACTTCCGACACCTCCGCGACGATCGCCTGCGCGCAGCCGTCGCAGTGCATGCCCTCGACGGCGTACGCGACCTCGACGGTCGGCGGTCGGACCTCGCACGCGACGAGGAGGGCGGAGAGCGAGCAGCCGATTGCGGCGAGCCGGAGCATCACTCCATCGTAGCCCGGCGAGCCTGCAGCCCGAACACCCGCAGCAGCGCCGGCAGCGTCCACACCGCGGTCACCAGGCAGCACGCGCTCCCGACCGCCATCGCGATCCCGAGGCTGCGGAGCCCCTGGTGGTGCGCGAGGATCAGCGCGCCGAAGCCGATCGTCGTCGTGAGCGCGGTCACCGCCACCGCCCGGCGCGTCGAGCCGAAGCCGAGGTCGAGCGCGCCCTCGTGCGCCCGGTGC
>JAIYBS010000102.1 GCA_027488415.1 Planctomycetaceae bacterium
CGCACGTGCACATGGTGAGCCGGTCCACGGACGACTACGTCCGGATGGCCCGCGCCGGTTGCTGCGCGATCACCGAGCCCGCGTTCTGGGCCGGCTACGACCGCTCGAGCCCGCAGGGATTCTTCGACTACTTCCGCCAGCTCACCGAGTTCGAGCCGCGCCGCGCCGCGCAGTACGGCATCCGGCACCACGCGTGGCTCTGCATCAACCCGAAGGAGGCCGAGGATCCCGTCTTCGCCCGCGCGGTGCTCGGGCTGATCCCCGGCTTCCTCGAGCGGCAGAACGTGCTCGGGATCGGCGAGATCGGCCTCAACAAGAACAGCCGCAACGAGCTCGAGATCCTCGAGGCGCACCTCCAGCTCGCGAACGACCGCGACCTGCTGGTGCTGGTGCACACGCCGCACCTCGAGGACAAGCTGAAGGGGACGCGACTGATCCTCGACGCGATCCGGCGCTTCCCGAGGCTCGACCCGGGGCGCGTGCTCGTTGACCACGTGGAGGAGCACACGGCGAAGCTGGTGCTCGACCGCGGGTTCTGGTGCGGCATGACGCTCTACCCGGACACCAAGTGCACGCCGCAGCGCGCGGTCGACATCATCGAGTGCTACGGCGCCGAGCGCATCTGGATGAACTCCGCCGGCGACTGGGGCCACAGCGACCCACTCGCCGTGCCGAAGGCGCAGATGGAGATGCGCCGCCGCGGCCACCTCGAGAGCCTGGTGGAGCAGGTCACGTTCCGGAATCCGGAGCGGTTCCTCTCGCAATCCGGCCGATTCAGCGCGGCGCCGCTGCGGCCGACCGCCCCCGACGTCACGCGATGACCGGAGCCCACGCACAGCACGACGGCTCGCAGCAGCGCCGCTGGCTCGTGCTGGTGGCGATGACCGGCAGCCTGGCGATGATCTTCGTCGACATGACGGTCGTCGGCGTGGCGCTGCCGAAGATCGGCGGCGCGCTCGGCATGGGCGACGCCGGCCAGGCATGGATCGTTACGAGCTACCTGCTGACGCTCGCGTCGCTGATGGCGCTCGGCGGTCGCATCGGCGACCTCGTCGGCAAGGTGCCGGCGTTCATCGCCGGCGTCCTGCTCTTCGCGGCGGCGAGCGTCGTGTGCGGGAGCGCGTCGACCGCGTCGCACATGATCGTCGGCCGCGTCCTGCAGGGCGTGGCGGCGTGCCTCATGCAGCCGGCCTCGGGCGCGCTCGTGATCGGCGCGTTCGCGCCCGGCGAGCGCGGCAAGGCGATGGCCGTCTACGTCGGGATCCCGCTGATGTTCATGGCCCTTGGGCCCGTGCTCGGCGGGGTGATCGTGCAGCACCTGGGCTGGCAGTGGGTGTTCTGGCTGAACCTGCCGATCGCCGTCGGGGCGGTCGCCCTGACGGTCGCGGCACGCCCGCGCGACGCGCGCAGCCAGGATCGGCACATCGACTGGCTCGGCGGCGCGATGCTCCTGTGCGGGCTGCCGCCGCTCGTGTTCGGCATCCAGCGCATGGGCGCCGTTGCGGAGTCCGGCGGCGCGCCGTGGCGCGACCCGGCCACGCTGCTCGCGATCACCTGGGGCGCGGCGGTCCTTGCGCTCTTCGTGCGCCGCCAATGGCGCCACCCGCGGCCGTTGCTGCGGCTGCACCTCTTCGCCGACCATGCGCTTGCCGCGGACGCGATCACCATCGCGTGCATGCAGTTCGCGATGACGGGCCTGGTGATCGCCGGATCCGTGTACGCGCAGGAGGTGCTCGGATTCACGCCGACACAGGCCGGCGCGTCGCTGCTGCCGATGCTCGCCCCCGTGATCCTCGTGGTGCACGTTGCTGGCCGGTGGTACGACCGCGCCGGCGTCCGTGCGCCCGCCTCGTGGGGCACCGCGATGGCGACCGCCGGCATGCTCGTGCAGGCCGCCGGCGCGTGGGTGATGAGCTACCCGGTCATGGCGGTCGGTATGTTCGTGCTCGGCCTCGGCATCGCCTTCACGATGAGCCCGACCAACACCGATGCGCTCGGCCGCGTTTCGCACGCGGACCGCGGTCAGGTCTCCGGGCTGGTGCAGACCCTCCGGCAGGTGGGCGGGAGCGTCGGCGTCGCGATCGTCGCGGCAACCGTCTCGATCTGCCTCGAGTGGTTCGGCGCCCGCGCGGACGGCGCGGCACCCGAGGCCGTGCGCGAGGCCACCGCGCATGCCTACGGCGTCGGATACGCGGTGGCGTCGCTCGGGACGCTGGGCGCGCTCGTTGCCGTTCGGCGATGGATGAAGCCCGGCAAGCCGGGGTCGGTCACCTCGCCGGCGGCGTCGGCGCCGGCGACGAACTGACCGGGTCGGCCTCGACGCGGATCCGGAACGGGTGCGCGGGAAGCTTGCTCGTCTCGTCGATGACGTTGGCGTTCGCGGGGTTGTCCTGCCACGCGTAGCGCACCTCGGTTGGCATCGCGACCTTGTCGCTGCGCAGGTGGATGCCGGACGGCGGCCGGATCTCCGCGTCCGCGAGCACGAAGATGCCGTCCGCACCGGCGATCGCGAAGCCGGAGGGCGTCTTCCCGTCGCGCGTCGCCAGGCGACCGCGCTCGACGTCGAAGTCGATGAAGATGCCGTCGCCGTCGCGGCGCGCGCTCTTGGTGCGCGGTCCGCGCCACGCGAGATCGGGCTTCCCGTACGCGGTCGCGGTCGCCCAGCGCGCGAGGCGCTCGCCGACCGTCCGCTTGTCTCGCGGATGGATGTCGGCGGCATCGCCCACGTCGATCGTGGTGATCGTTCCGGTGTTCGGCGAGGTGCGCTCGGTTCCCAGCTGCGCGTCGCGGAGGACCGGCCAGATGCCGCTCGTCGGTGCGCCCGGGACGAAGTTGTGGAACGCCGCGAGGCTGACGATGCCGAAGGGCATGTCCGGCTGGTCGAACGCGGCGCGCCAGCTGCGGATCGTCAGCGGCAGGAGCGTGCGGTACGCCTCGGCGTCACGCTCGTTGCCCGCGTTCGACTCGCCCTGGTACCAGATCGCGCCCGTGACCTGCAGTCCCGCGAACGGCGCGATCATCCCGTGGTACATCGAGCCCGGATCCGAGTAGCCCATGCCGGGCGCCTGGTCCCGGCGCGGCCGCTGGGGCGGTGCGGCGATCTCCTTCGACTCGCGCCCTCGCCGCGAACGCCACTCTCCCGCGAGCGGGATCGAGGCATTCCCCGCCTCCGGGCACGTCATCCGCATCTGCTCCGCCTGCCCGACGAGCCCGCCCTCGCCCTGCAGGTCGAGCGCCTCGATCGCGAGCGTTGCGGTTCCGGCCTTCACGAGCGACGCGGGGATGCGGTAGTGCCGCGGCGTCTCCCAGTCCGCGATCGTGTTGGCGACCGGCCTGCCGTCGAAGAAGAAGATGTCCGCGTCGTCGATCGGCCCGAGGTCGACGAAGCACTCCTTCCCCGCCCATTCCGCGGGGATCTCCACCGTGCGCCGGTACCACTCGATCCCGTCCCACCTGCTGCGCGACTGGTCGTCGCCCCACTTCAGCGGAAGCGTGACGGCCGTCCACTCCGAGATGTCCGTGGGATCCTCCTTCGCGAACCACTTGCCGCGCGCTCCCGGGTCGCCCGCGTTGACCGAGCTCCACCATGCGGTGCCCTCGGACTGGAACCTCCGCCGCGCGTCCTCGAACGCCCGGTCCCGCTGCGGCGCGGGCAGCGAGCTCCACGCGTCGATGGCCCTCTTGAGCTGCGCGACGTCTTCGGTGTAGAGCGGGTCGGTGGCGAGGGTCGACAGGTCGGTCCACGGCTCGGCGCGCGTTCCGCCCCAGTTGATTTCGAGGATCCCCACGGGGACGCCCGTCTCCTTGCGCACCGAGTTCGCGAACCAGAACCCGACGGCACCCATCGACGGCGCGGTCTCGGGAGAGAGGACGGTCCATCGCGCGGCGATCGTCGGCTCGGGCCGGTTCGAGGTGACCTTCGGCGTGCGCAGGTAGCGCACCTGCGGGTCGTTCGCGACGGCGACCGCCTCGGCCGCCTGGCCTCCGGTTGCCGCGACGGTCCACTCCATGTTGCTCTGCCCGCCGGCGACCCACACGTCGCCCACCACGACGTCCTTCACGGTGACGGCGTTCGCGCCGCGGACCTCGAGCGTCATCGGGTCCGCGCTTCCCTTCAGGGGCGCGAGGTCGACGGAGAACCTGCCGCCCTGGCCCGCGATCGACTTGCCGCTGCGCAGCACCGCACCCTTCGCGTCCATCAGCGACACGGTGACCTCCTCGGTCGGCTGCGCGGACCCGAAGATGCGGACGGGCACGTCCCGCTGCAGCACCATGTGGTCCGTGAACGCGGCCGGGAGGGTGACGTCCGCGGAGGCGTGCGCGCAGGCGAGGAGGGCCAGGGATGCCGGGATGGTCGATCGCATAAACGGATGATGCCCGGAGCGGATCGCCGATGCAACGGGTGCCGCCATGCGAAGCCAACCGCCGAGGATCGGCATCACCGCCGACGTCGCCCGCGACGACCAGGGGCGACCCCGTCACCAGGTGCGCTCGACCTACGTCGACGCGGTGCTGCGGGCGGGCGGCGTGCCGGTGATCCTCCCGGCGTCCGGGGCGGTGCGCGAGGCGATGCTCCCCGTGCTCGACGGCGTCATGATCATCGGCGGCGACGACATCGATACCCGGCCGTTCGGCGTACCGCTCCACCCGCAGGCGCAGGTGATGGATGCGTCCCGGCAGGAGGCGGAGTTTGCCCTTCTGCGCGCCCTCGATGCCCAGCCGCAGGTTCCGGTGCTCGGCATCTGCCTCGGGATGCAGCTGATGGGCGTGCACCGCGGCGCGCGTCTCATCCAGCACCTCGGCGACGTGCTCCCCGACGCGGACCGGCACCGGCAGGACCGGATCCACCCCGTCACCAGCGAGCTCGGCGACGGTCCCGTCGCCAGCTGGCACCACCAGGCGCTCGGCGACGCCGCGGACCTCGAGGTGATCGGACGCTCCGACGACGGCGTCATCGAGGCCGTCCGCGACCCGTCGCGCCCGTTCTTCCTCGGCGTGCAGTGGCACCCCGAGCGGACGCCCGACCCCACGATGGGAGACGGGGTGATTCGCCTGTTCGTGGATGCCGCACGCCGCAAGTAACCTGAATCCATGCTGACCACCGCGCTCCTCGCGTCGATCCTGGCCGCCGACGTCCTCGTCCCGGGCAAGCCCGCGCCGGCCTTCACGCCGGAGAAGTTCATCAAGGGCACCGAGGTGAAGGCCCTCGAGCCCGGCAAGGTGCACGTGATCGAGTTCTGGGCGACCTGGTGCCCGCCGTGCGTGGCGAGCATGCCGCACCTCACGCAGCTGCAGAAGGACAACCCCGACGTCGCGATCATCGGTGTCGCGTGCTTCGAGCGCGGCGGCGATGCCGCCGCGAAGGAGAAGCGCGTGCAGGACTTCGTCGACGCGCGCGGCGACGGCGTCGGCTTCGCGATCGCCTACGACGCGGACGGCTCGATGGGCCGCGACTGGATGACCGCCGCGAAGCGCAACGGCATCCCGTGCTCCTTCGTCGTCGGCAAGGACGGCAAGATCGCGTTCATCGGCTCGCCGAACCAGGAGCTCGACCGCGCGATCGAGGCCGCGAAGGCGAAGCCCGCGCCCGCACGCGAGCAGGCTGGTGGAGGAGCGCCGGGCGTCGAGGTCACCGTGAAGGAGGAGCCCACCGACGAGACCGGTACGTCGACCTCCACCTCGACGGAGACCTCCTCGTCGACGCGCACGGAGAACGGGCGCTCGGTGACCGAGACCGTCACCGTCGAGACCACGGTCGAGGTGAAGGACGGCGTGCGGAAGACCACGACCCGCCGGACCACGTCCCGCAACCAGGGGCAGGCCGGCGCGAAGGCGAACGGCACTGCCTCGGGCAGCTCTTCCTCGGGTGGCTCTTCCTCGGGCTCCTCGTCGGGATCGTCGGGCGGCAGCCGCTGAGCGCCGTGCTGCCGGCGTACTGCACAAACGTCGTCGCCGGGCGCACGCTCGAGGAGTCGTGCACGTCGGTCGGCCGCACGTTCGGCGCCGTGCGCGACGCGGTCGTGCCGCGCGGCAGGCTGCCGATCGGGCTCTGGCTCTCCGCGCGCGCGGCGACGCAGCTCGAGGAGTCCGTCGAGGGCGCGGCCGGGATGCGTGAGCGACTCGGCGCGCACGGGCTCGACGTCGTCACGCTGAACGGGTTCCCGTACCACGACTTCCACGATGCGGAGGTGAAGCACCGCGTCTACGAGCCGCACTGGGCGGATGCGCGCCGGGCGCTGCACACCGAGCGGCTCGCGAACCTGCTCGTCGATCTCGTGCCGCCGGGCACGCGGCGTGCGTCGATCTCGACGCTGCCGCTCGGCTGGCGTCAGCGATTCAGCGTCGAGGGCTGCGGCGCGAGCGTCGGCGTCGCGTGCGCGCTGCTCGAGCAGCTCGTGCGCTCGCTCGCTCGGCTCGAGGACCGCACGGGCGTGCGCGTCACGGTCGACCTCGAGCCGGAGCCCGGCTGCATGCTCGACCGCTCGCGCGACGCGGTCGGCTTCTTCGAGCATGCGCTCCGCGCGAGGCCGGGCGAGCCGGATCCGCGCCGGTACCTCGGAATCTGCCACGACGTCTGCCATGCGGCCGTGATGTTCGAGGGCCAGGCCGACGTGCTGCGCGCGTATCGCGATGCGGGCATTCCCGTGAACAAGGTGCAGGTCTCGAGCGCGATCTCGGCGGACGGCTCGGCGGAGTCGCTCGCCGTGCTCGCCGGCTTCGCCGAGCCCCGCTGGCTCCACCAGACCTGCGTGCGCGCGGCGGACGGCGGCGTGCGGTTCTGGGAGGACATCCCCTTCGCGCTTGCCGCGGAACCCGCGGGGGAGTGGCGCACGCACTTCCACGTGCCCGTGTTCGCGGAGCGGCTCGGTGCGCTCGGTACCACGCAGGGCGCGATCGACGACTGCCTCGCGGAACTCGCTGCGTGGCCGGCCGACGAGCGGCCGACGATCGAGCTTGAGACCTACGCGTGGGACGCGCTGCCGGAGGCCGCGCGCGCGGGCGACGGACTGGCGCAGGGGATCAC
>JAIYBS010000087.1 GCA_027488415.1 Planctomycetaceae bacterium
CCGGCGGCGTGGACGACGTGCTGCCGTGCTTCCGCGCCGACGGCCGCGGTGCGCTGGTGACCGCGAGCCGGTCCGTGATCTACGCGTTCGGTCCGGGCGAGCCCGACTGGCGGAGCGCCGTCCGCCGCGCCGCGGAGGAGCTGCGTTCGCAGATCGGTTCGGCGCTGGGCGTCCGCGCATGAGGCCCTGGGCGCCCGGCGCTCTCTTCGTGGCGATCGTCGCGGCGCTCGTGGTCGTGCCGATTGCCGCGCGACGCGAGGTCGCGGCGCCTCCGCGCGGGGCCGCGACGGTGATCGTCCTCACGGCCAACAACGAGCAGATCCGGTCCGAGTTCGGGGCGGCGTTCGAGCGATGGCACCTCGAGCGGCACGGTTCGCCGGTGGCGGTGGTGTGGTCGACGCCGGGCGGCGCGGGCGAGATCCGCCGGATGCTCGAGGCGAGCGCGGTGGCGGCGCTCCGACAGGGAATCCCGGTCGGCGGCTCGTTCGACGTGCTGTTCGGCGGCGGCGCGTACGAGTACGAGCAGCTCTCCAAGCCGATCACCGTGGATTCGGGCGGCGCCTCGCGCTCCGCGACCGTGCTCGAGCCCATCCGATTCGGCGAGGACTGGCTCCGCGACGCGTACGGCGACGGCCTGCTCGGCGGTCGCCGGCTCTTCGATGCGGGCGGCCATTGGTTCGGGGCGGCGCTGAGCGCCTTCGGCATCGTCTACAACAACGACTCGCTCTCGCGCCTCGGCGTGCCCGCGCCCACGGAGTGGTCCGCGCTCGCCGATCCGCGACTGCGCCGCGAGGTGGCCCTCGTGAACCCCGCGCAGTCGGGGAGCGTCGCGACCGCGATGGACACGATCCTCCGGCGCGAGGGATGGGACCGCGGCTGGGCGATCCTGCGCCGGGCGGCGGCCAACGCGAGGAGCATCGCCGCGAGCGGCCCGCGCGCCCCCGCCGACGTCTCGCAGGGCGAGGCCGCGATGGCCATCTGCATCGATTTCTACGGCCGCTACCAGCAGCAGGCGGTGTCCGACGGCGGGGCGCCCGGCCGCATCGGCTATGTCGACCCCGCGGGCCGAACGGCGTTCGACCCGGACCCGATCGCGGTGCTCCGCGGCGCACCGCACCCCGAGCTGGCGCGGCGGTTCGTCGAGTTCGTCCTCTCTCCGGAAGGTCAGCGGCTCTGGCAGCTCCGCCCGGGCACGGAAGGCGGCCCGCGCGAGTTCGCGCTCCGCCGGCTTCCGGTCCGGCGCTCCCTCTACGAGACGGAGCTCGACCGATTCATCGACCGGGTCGATCCGTGGAAGCTCGTCCGTGCGGAGCCCGACGCGCGTCCGGGGTTCCGCGCGCTGGTGGCGCCGCTCTTCGTGGCGATGGCCGTCGACAACCGCGCGCTGCTCCGCGAGGCATGGGATCTCGTGGCGTCGCACCCGGAGTACCCGCGCGACGGGCGGGTGCTCACCGCTGCGGACGCGAAGGACCCGCACCTGCGCGCGCTGCTCGAGGCCTTCGACGCGATGCCCGCGGTCCCGGCGCCGGGCGGGGCACGGCTGTCGCTCGCCGACCCGGCGAACCTGCAGGCCGTCGGCGACGGCTGGCTCCGCGGCGGCTGGAAGGAAGCCGCGCTCTGGCGCACCGGCGACCCGCCGGCGGAGGCATTCCGCAGGATCCTTGCCGCGGAAGTCGAGCGGAACCTCAGGCACGTGATCGAACTCGCGAAGGAGAACCGACGATGAGCGCACCCCGCGCTGCCGTGCTCTCGGTGGGAGACGAGCTGGTGCTCGGCACCACCCTCGACACCAATTCCCGCACCGTCTCGATCGCGCTTCGCGACGCCGGCTTCGACGTCGTCGAGCACCGGACCGTGGCGGACGACCGCGCGGCGATCGAGACTGCGCTCCGCTCGCTCGCCGCGCACGCGTCGGTGATCATCTCGACCGGCGGGCTCGGCCCGACCGATGACGACCTCACGCGCGACGCGCTGAACGAGATCACCGACGGCGGCGCCGCCCAGGTCGAGGACCCGGTCGCGCGCACCGACCTCGACGCGTGGTTCGCGGGCCGCGGCCGCGCGATGGCCGCGATCAACCTGCGCCAGGCGCTCCGGCCGCGGTCCGCGTCGATCGTCCGGAACCTCGGAGGCACCGCGCCCGGCCTCGCGGCGTCGATCGGCGGCTGCCGCGTGTTCTGCCTGCCGGGGCCGCCTCGCGAGATGATCCCGATGCTCGAAGGCGACGTGATCCCCGCGATCCGCCCGGCGGGTGCGCCGGCGATCGCCAAGCGGACGCTCGGCTCGTTCGGCATCGGCGAGAGCGCGCTCGCGGAGATGCTCGGCGACCGCATGCGCCGCGGCAGCGAGCCAGCGGTCGGCACCACCGCGAGCGGGTCGATCGTCTCGGTGCAGGTGGTCGCGCGCGGCGCCGACGCCGCGCGCCGCGCGGACGACGCGGTGGCCGACTGCGAGCGCGCGATCGCGCCGTACGGCTTCGGCACGGAGGACGAGTCGCTCGGCTCCGCGCTGCTCGCGGCGTGCCGCTCGCGCGGCCGCACGCTCGCCGTCGCGGAGAGCTGCACCGGCGGGCTCGTCGGCGGCTTGCTCACCGCCGTCGCCGGCTCGAGCGACGTGTTCGCGGGCGGGTGGATCACCTACTCCAACGACCTGAAGCGGCGCCTCCTCGGCGTCCCGGAGGCAGTCCTCGAGTCGCACGGCGCCGTGAGCGGCGAGTGCGTGCTGGCGATGGCGGCGGGCG
>JAIYBS010000326.1 GCA_027488415.1 Planctomycetaceae bacterium
CCCGCGCCGACCATCGCCTGGCCCGCGAGCTGGAACGCCTTGCTCATGTCGGGCGCGAGCTCGACGCAGCGCTCGAAGCTGCGCGCTGCCTCGGCGTGGCGGCCGGCGTCGAGGTACGCCTTCCCCAGCGAGAAGTGCGCCATCTCGTTCGTCGGGTCGGCCGACGCCATCTTCTCGAACTGCGCGATGCGGTCGGTTCCCTGCGGTGCTCCGGCGGTGGTCATGGACGGATCATAGGACCGTCGATGCGACCGGGTGCCGCGGAGCCGAGGGGGCGGACGCGCGGCGCGCCCGGGTCGCGGCGGATCCAGTTGCGGCGGTGGTAGGCCCACCACTCGAGGACGAGGATCACGAGCGCCGCGGCGAGCGCGAACGGCCAGAGGTCGCTCATCGCGACGCCGCCGCCCGCCGTGCCGACGACCTTCTGGGAACCGATGGAGATCTCCGCGGCGGCCGCGAGCAGTCCCTCGCCCTCGGCCGGGTTCACGGCGTAGAGCCGCTGCTGGTCGCCGCGGTCGTCGTTCCAGCGGAACGAGTAGATCCCCGCGCGCGCGACCGGCCCGAAGGTCGCGGATCCGTCGCGAACCGCGACGCGCTCCTTCGCGCCGCCGGGGAGCGTGACGTCAACCTCGCGCACGCCGCCCGCCACGCGCACCGAGAGGGTCTCCCCGGGATGGTGCTCCTCCTGCACCGCGGCCTGGTCGAGCGATCCGAGCCACTCGATCGCGTTCGCGACGAAGGTGACGAAGCCGCGCTGGTACGGCCAGTCCGACTGCAGCGGGTCGAAGGTGGTGATCACCGCCGTGGCCGGGCCGCGCCGCGCCACGACGACGAGCGGAACGTCCGGGCCGTCGACGATGCTCTCGACGTCGCTCGAGGGCGCCGTCGCGGTGGCCGTGCGGACGCGGAGGTCGTCGAGGTTCACGGCGCGCAGCACCGGATGCGACGACTTCTGCGCCCGCACCATCAGGCCGTTCTTGGTTCCGTAGGGGTTGAGCCCGTCGATCCCGGCGGGCACGCCGAGCGAGAGGTAGCGCCCCGGCGGGAGCGGCGAGGGAAGCGCACCAGCCGCGGCGACCACGACGTCGAAGTCGTCGGTCCGGGTGCCGAGCGCGGCGAACTGCTCGGCGGTCAGCGACTCGACCCGCTCCGCCGGCAGGAGCGTCGCGGCCGAGCGGGTGAAGTCGTCGACGGCGCCCACGAGCGCGATCCGAAGCCGCCGCGGCGCGGCCACGGCGATCGCCGCCACGTTGTCCGCCGGGAGCTGGTCGCCCCGCACGAGCCGCACCTCGATCACGCCGGCGCGCGGCTGGATGACGGGCGGGAACGTCACGCGCTCGTAGCCGGGCTTGTACGCCGACTCGCCGTCCGCCTCCACCGCCGTGCCGGGGGCCCCGCCGCTCGCCGCGGGAACGCGCACGGGCTTCGGCGTCACGCTGCGACGCTGGCCGTCGATCACCAGCTCGAGGTCCGACTCCACGGCCTCCCGCCCGTCGTTGC
Organism: Planctomycetaceae bacterium; assembly: GCA_027488415.1. Classification (GTDB taxonomy): domain Bacteria; phylum Planctomycetota; class Phycisphaerae; order Phycisphaerales; family SM1A02; genus UBA966. Next base: position 1,501 of record JAIYBS010000326.1, read on the forward strand.
GCACGCTCACGAACACCTGGATCAGGCCCGGGTCGGTCGCGCTCCGCTCGGCGGCGATGCCCTCGATGCCGAGGTTCGCCGCGTCGGCGCGGCCGGTCACGTGGAACACGATCGACTCGCCGGGGCGGACCGCCTGCTCCGCGAGGTCCGTGAGGCGCCCGTCCGACCACAGCTCGAGCGTCGCGCCCTCCGCGGGCACGGCGCCCTGCGCCTCCGGGTTCACGACCGTCGCGAACGCGCGCGCGAGCGCGAGGGCGTCGCCGATCCTGCTCGCGCCGTCGGTCTGCTCGATGCGCCCGATCGCGCGCAGCAGGTCGCCGCGCGAGCGCGTGAAGGGCTGCACGATCCGCGCGCCGTCGCCGAAGGCGATCACCATCGTCTCGCCGGGCGCCGCGGCGAAGAGGCCTCCCGCGAAGATCGACTCGACGCGCGCCGAGGCCTGCTCCTTGGCGACGTCGAGCCGCGTCCGGCCGTCCGCGAGGTCGGTCGCGCCCATCGAGGCCGACGCGTCGACCAAGATCACCGTGCGGCCGCCGCCCGAGAGTCCGAGGTCCATGCGCGGCTGCATCAGGGCGAAGGCCACGAACGCAAGCAGGAGAAGCTGCAGCAGGAGCAGCGCGCTCGGGCGAAGCCGCTGGAACGGCGTGTTCGCTCGTACGTCCTCGACCGACCGCTTCCAGAGGAGCGTGGTCGGCACGCTGGCCGCCCGCCGCCTGAGCTTCAGGAAGTAGAGCGCGACGAGGAGCGGCACCAGCACCGACGCCACCGCGATCCCCGTGAGGGGCGTGAGCCACGCGATCGCGAGCGCCGGGGCGGCGGTCATCGCAGGAGCCCCCGGCGACGGATGTATTCGAGGAGCAGCGTGTCCACCTCGGTCTGCGTGTCGACGACGAGGTGCATGATGGAACGGCGGACGGCGAAGTCGCGGAGGTTCGCGCACCAGCCGCCGAGGTTCGCGCGGTACTGGTCGATGAGCCCGGGACTCGCGGTCACCTCGGCCTCGTCGCGGTCCTCGGCGTCGGTCAGCCGCCAGTCGCCGGCGAGCCCGTGCGCCGCGGGGTCGATCTCCTGCGGGGCGAGCGTCTGCAGGCACCAGAGGTCGTAGCCCCGCCCCGCCACGTAGCGAAGGCCCTTCTCGTAGCCGTCCTTGAAGAGGAAGTCGCTCACCACGAGCATCACGCCGCGCCCCTGGCGCGAGAGCGCGAGCTGCTTCATCGACTCCTCGAACGTGTTCGCGCCGCCGCCGCGCAGGTTCAGGAGCCAGCGGCCCATCTCGGCCGTCTTGCGTCGGCCACGGAGGTTCGGCAGGAGCTGCAGCCCGCCCTCGCCGCCGAACGCCGCCAGCGTGACGCGGTTGTGGTTGACGAGGCCGATGTAGCCGAGCGCCATCGCGAGCCGCTGCGCGTAGTGCAGCTTGTTCGGATCGCCCCAGTCCATCGACGCGCTGGTGTCGATCGCCACCATCAGCGACAGGTCCTCCTCCTCGAGGAAGATCTTGAGGAAGAGCCGGTCGAGCCGCCCGAAGATGTTCCAGTCGATGAAGCGGAGGTCGTCGCCGTGGACGTACGGCCGGAAATCCGCGAACTCGACGCTCTGGCCGCGCCGCTTCGACCGCCGCTCGCCCTGGATCTTCCCGCTGAAGATCTTGCGGCTCACGAGGTCGAGCTGGCCGATGCGCGACATCAGCTCGTTGCCGAGCAGGTCGTCGACGCGCTCCGGGCGTCGCTGCGAGGGCTGGCGGTCGAAGAAGGCGCTCACCGCGGCGCCTCCTCGGCGAGTTCCCGCGGCAGGCGGGAAATGATGCCCCGGACGATGGCGTCGGCGTCGAGCCCGTCCGCCTCGGCCTCGAAGCTCGGCGCGATGCGGTGGCGGAGCGCGGCCGGCGCGACCGCGTGGACGTCGCCGACCGAGACGTGGAAGCGCCCGTCGAGCAATGCGCGGACCTTCGCGCACGAGACGATCGCCTGCGCGGCGCGCGGGCTCGCGCCCACG
>JAIYBS010000109.1 GCA_027488415.1 Planctomycetaceae bacterium
GAGGTCGGTGAGCTCGTGGTAGTGCGTCGCGAACAGCGTGCGCGCGCCCGCGGCGGCGAGGTGCTCGGTGATCGCCCAGGCGAGGCTGAGCCCGTCGAGCGTGCTCGTGCCGCGCCCGATCTCGTCGAGGACGACGAGCGACCGGCGGGTGGCGTGGTTCAGGATGCGCGCCGTCCCCGTCATCTCGCCCATGAAGGTCGACTGGCCGGAGTGCAGCTCGTCGCTCGCGCCGATGCGCGTGAAGATGCGGTCCGTCACGCCGACGGTCGCGCGCTCGGCGGGCACGAAGCTCCCGAGGTGCGCGAGCAGCACGATCAGCGCGGTCTGCCGGATGTAGGTGCTCTTGCCGGCCATGTTCGGACCGGTGATCAGCGCGAGCGTCGCGGGCTGCGCGGGCGTGCCGAGCTCCGTGTCGTTGGGCACGAAGCGGTCTCGGAGCAGGTCGTCGAGCACCGGGTGCCTGCCGCCCACGATCTCGAGGACGGGTTCGTCGACGACCTCGGGCCGCACCCAGCGGTGCCGCGCGGCGGTGTCGGCGAGGCTCGCGACCGCGTCGAGGCTCGCGACCGCGTCGGCGAATCGGACGAGGTCGGCGAGGTATGCCGCGGCCTCGCCGCAGAGCTCGTCGAAGAGCGCGCGCTCGCGTGCCACGGCGCGCGACTCCGCCGAGAGCACCTTGTCCTCGAAGGACTTCAGCTCCGGGGTCACGTAGCGCTCGGCGTTGCGGAGCGTCTGCCGGCGCGTGAACTCGGGCGGGGCCTTCGCGGCGTGCGCGTGGGTGATCTCGATGTAGTAGCCGAAGACCCGGTTGTAGCCGATCTTGAGGCTCGCGATCCCGGTGCGTTCGGCGAGCTCGGCCTGGTACCGCGTCATCCACTCGGTGGCGTCGCGCTGCAGTGACCGGCACTCGTCGATCTCCGCGTCGGCGCCGTCGCGGAACAGCCCTCCCTCGCGCAGGTGCGCCGGAGGCTGCTCGACGCACGACGCGGCGATGCGCGCGGCGAGCGGCGCGACTCGCGCGGCGGCCTCCTCGAGCGCGGTGCGTGCGCCCGCGAACGACGGCGCGTCGCCGAGCGCGGCGCCGATGCGCGCGCCCTGGGCCATCGACTTCCCCAGCGCGACGAGGTCACGCGGCGTCGAGCGGCCCATCGACATCCGGCTCGCGATGCGCGCCACGTCCTGCACGCCGTCGCATGCCGCGCGGAGCTCCTCGCGCATGCGCTCGTCGGCGACCAGCGTCGCCACCGCATCCTGCCGCGAGCGGATCGACGCGCGGTCGCCGAGCGGCGCGCAGGTCCATTCGCGGAGCAGACGCCGGCCCATGGGCGTGCGCGCGCGCTGGAGCACGGAGAGCAGGGTGCCCTCGGTGCCGCCGGAGCGCAGGGTGCGCTCCACCTCGAGGCTCCGGAGCGTGGTCGCGTCGAGCACGAGGTTCGCGGTGCGCGACGCGCGCCGCGGCGGCCGCAGGTGCGCGAGCGGCCGGATGGCGCGCGAGGTCGCCGTCGGGTCGGCGCCGAGGCCGCGCTGCGAGTCGATCAGGTGGCGGAGCAGGGCGCCGGCCGCGGTGGCCGCGGGCGATTCGTCGACGAGGTCGAACGGCTCGAGGGTGCGCACCCCGAAGTGCTCCCGCAGCACCGCGCCCGCGTCCGCGGGGCGGAACATCCAGCCGGGAACCTCGAGCGTCGCGCAGCCGAGCGCGCGGCCTGCCCGCGCCGCCGGCCGGTCGGCGTCCTCGTGATCGCCCTCGGCGAAGAGCGCCTCGCTCGGGCCGAGGCGCGCGAGGCAGTCCTCGAGCATCGACGCGGCGCATTCCTCGACCGTGAACTCGCCGGTCGAGAGCTCGACGACCGCGACGGCGGACGGTGCGTCCGGCCCCGGGCCTGCGCAGAAGACGGCCGCGATCCGGTTCGCCCGCGAGTCATCGAGCAGCGTCTCGTCGACGAGCGTGCCCGGACTGAGGACCCGGGTGACGCCGCGCTCCACCACGCCCTTGGCCTCGGACGGGTCCTGCAGCTGCTCGCACACCGCCACGCGATGGCCCTGCTCGACGAGCCGGCGCAGGTAGCCCTCAACCGAGTGGAACGGGACCCCGGCCATCGGCTGGCCCTTTGTCCGTTCCGTGAGGGTGATCCCGAGCGCCCGGTGCGCGGTGACCGCGTCCTCGTCGAAGAGCTCGTAGAAGTCGCCCATCCGGAAGAGCAGCAGGCACCCCGGGTGCTCGCGCTTGAAGCGGTCGTACTGCCGCATCGCGGGCGTATCGCGGTTGTAGGCGCGGGGCGCGGTCTCGGCTGTCGGTTCGCCGGCGGACATCGGAGTCGATGGTACGGGGACAGGCCCAAAAGCGACGCAGCCCGCGTGCGCGGGCTGCGTTTCGGGGTCTTGGACCCCGACAGTCTTTCGGGGTCAGGACCCCGACTAGTGGAGTGGAAGAGGATCGAACTCTCAACCTCCTCGATGCGACCGAGGCGCTCTTCCAATTGAGCTACCACCCCAACGGACGGACGGAGGATTGTATCCGGCTCGGGCGGGGGCCGCAAGGCCGGGAACCTCCGCGCCGAGGGTCGAAAATCGCCGATCCGGGCTGAAGTATCGTGCTTCCCTTCGCGGGCGTACGGCCGGAGGGCCGTTCGCCCCGGCACGTTCCATGGGACCAACCACCGCCATCGTCCTCTTCTGCGCCTGCATCGTGGCGGCCTCCGCGGCCGGGGGGATGGTGCCGCTCCTCGTGCGGCTCGACCACCGACGGATGCAGTTCGGCCTGAGCTTCGTCTCGGGCGTGATGCTCGGCGTCGCCGTGTTCCACATGGTGCCGCACGCGCTGATGGCGCGGATGGAATCGATTCCGGAGGGCAGCGACCCGCACGGGGCGTTCGATCCGCTGATGCTCGCGATCGCGGTCGGGTTCCTCGCGATGTTCTTCCTGCAGCGCTTCGCCCACTTCCACCAGCACGAGGCACCCGAGCCGGCGTGCGATGACCCGATGCACGGCCACGCCGGGCACGAGCACCACCATCACGCGCACGAGGCGCCGGTCGGGCGCCTGACCTGGGCGGGCGCCGCGGTCGGCATGGGGCTCCACTCGCTGCTCGAGGGCGTGGCGCTCGCGGCGAGCATCGCCGCGGCGGGCGAGGGCGCCATGACGCCGGCGCTCGCGGGCCTCGGCACCTTCCTGGTGATCCTCCTGCACAAGCCGTTCGACGCGATGACCGTCGCCACGCTCTGCCACGCCGCCGGTGCGCGCAGCGGCACGGTGCTCGGGGTAAACGCGCTGTTTGCGCTGCTGGTGCCGGTGGGTGCGCTGCTCTTTGTCGCGGGTGCGTCCGCGCTCGGAAGCACGCAGGCGGCGGTGCCGTACGCGCTCGCCTTCTCGGCCGGAACGTTCCTCTGCATCGCCGCCGCCGACCTGCTGCCTGAGGTGCAGTTCCACCGCCACGACCGGATCGGGCTCTCGATCGCGCTGGTGCTCGGCCTCGCGCTCGCCCTCGGCGTCGGTCGCCTCGAGGCCGCGGCGCACTCCGGCCACGACCACGCCGGACACGACCATTCGGGCCACGACCACGCCGAC
>JAIYBS010000124.1 GCA_027488415.1 Planctomycetaceae bacterium
GTCGGCCTCGACCACGATGTCGTTGTTCGTCGTCGCGCTCATCGTGCCCGCTGCCCTTCCGGGATCAATCCCTGCCGAAGCCCTTCTCGGCGTTCCGGTCGAGCCGGCGTCCGGGGGCGTCGATCATGATCTGCTTGCTCCCGAGCTGGAACCGGTCGGGACCGATCTGCAAGTTCATCTGCGACTGCATCTTGCGGCGCTCGACCTCGGCCTGGCGACGCGCCTGCATGACCTCGTTGGAGCTCTCGAGCCCGAGGCGGACCGGGCCGCCGGCGTCGGGCGCGGTCACGACCTCGGCGGACCTCGACGCGAGCACCTGGCGGACGGCGTCGAGCCAGAGCTTGCGGACGAGCTGCGCGGGGTTCTCGCGGAAGGCCGGCGCGAGGCCGTTCAGCCGGCCGAGCTCCTTGCCGAGCGTCGCGCGCACGGACGTGCGGAACGCCTGCGCGCGCGAGATAATCGCCGACGTCTGTCCGACGTTCGTGCCGCCCTCGAAGCGCGCGCCGAGCTCCTGCATCACCGCGTCGGCGGCGGCCATGTCACCGCGCGTGAGCTCGGCCTCGTAGCGCTGCACGAGGTCGAGGACGCCGGCCCACTCCGGACCGGCCATGCCGACGAGCGTGGAGTTCGCCTCCTGCTGCGCCTTCTCGATCGCGAGCTTCGCGTTCTCGCGGGACTCCTGCACGCGCCCGAAGGCGTTGCGGATCGCGAGCGGCGCGATCTTCTCCGGGATCGTGACCGAGGTCAGCTTGACGCCGGTCTTCATGGTGTCGAGCGTCGACTGCGCGCGCTCGCGCAGCGCCTCGACCGGCATGTCCCTGCTCTCGAGGAGCTCCTGGAGGGTGAACTGCGCGGCGACCTGCACCATCGAGCGCTGCAGCGCCTTGCGCACGACGTCGCGGAGCGCGTCCGGGCGGAACTCGTCGAGCGTGCGCACCGCGTCGTCGACCGTGAACTCCGCGGCGATGCGCACGTGGGCGAGGTCGCCGTCGGCGGTGATGAGCGAGCCGTCGCGGCCCGGCCGGACGGGCTCCTCGGGGGAGCTCGCGTTGGTCGCCTCCTCGACGGTGTTGGCGCCCTGCGGGAACTTCGGCCAGAACTCGCTGTTGAGCTCGACCGCGTCCTTCTGCGGGAGGAGCACGATCTCGCCGACCGGGTACGGCCAGAACGGCTGCAGGCCGGGGGCGACCTGCTCGTCGCCCGGCGCGCCGACGATGCGGCCGAAGAAGGTCTTGACGCCGGTCTGGCCTTCCTGCACCTGCTGGAAGCCGCTGAAGAGGAACACGACGACCAGCGCGAGGATCGCCACCTGCAGCACGCGGTAGCTGAGCCGCAGGGCCTCGGCGAGCGACTGGTTCGCCGGGTCCATCGCCTGGCGCATCGCGGCCTCGGCGCCGGCGGATGCGGCGACCGTGAACTGGGCACTCGCGCCGCGGCGCGGGGCCTCCTGCTCGGTGGGTTCGACGGGGCGTTCGTTGTCGCTCATGGCCGGCCTCGCCTCACTTGGACTTCTTCGCGCCGGGCTGCGGGATGCCCTTCGCGTCGACGGGGGTGTCGAGGTCGATCAGGTGGAACGGCGCACGGGTGGTGTCCGTGATGTAGGTCGTGCTCTCGCTGAGCGAGGCCTTCAGGGTGTCCAGCCAGGCGAGGAAGATCGCGAGCTCCGCCTCGGACTTCATCTCCTGGTAGTAGCGGGTCGCCTCCTCGTTGCCCTTGGCCTCGATGCGCGCGGCCCACTGGTCCGCGAAGTTCATGATGATGTCGGCCTGGCTCTTCGCCTGGCTGCGGACGGCCTCGGCCGCGCTGGCGCCCTTGGCCTCCTCGAGGTTCGCGAGGGTCTCCTGGACCGCGGCCATCCGGCGCAGCACGGCGACGGTCGTCTTGTTCGGGAGCACCACCTGCGAGATGCCCACGTTCACGGGCATCGTGCCGGCGAGGCGGGTCTTGCGAAGGTCCTCGAGGATCGTCGACTCGGCGTCGGACAGCTTGCTGCCCTGGCCGACGAGGTCGCCGAAGGAGTAGCCGCCGATCGCGCGGAGCGCGCCCTGGAGCTGCGTCTCGAGCGACGCCTGCGCGCCCTCGAGCGACGCGTAGCTCGTGAAGAAGCGCAGCGCCTCCTCGGGCGTGGTGTCGATGCGCCAGGTCATGAAGGCTTGCACGAGGACCTGCTGCCCATCGCGGGTCAGCACCGTCTCGAGCGGGCTCTCGATGAGCTGCTGCCGCGTGTCGAGGCGGGTGACCTGGTCGATGAAGAACGGCGCCTTGAAGTGGAGGCCGGGCTCCTGCACGACGCCTGCGGGCTTCCCGAACCGCGTCACGACCGCGATCTCGTGGAAGTTGACCGTGTAGGTCGTGTTGTAGAGCACGAGCACGAGCACGATGAGCGCGCCGACGACGATGCCGATGGTGCGATTCATGGGTCAGTTGCCTCCCTGCGCGGGGGCGTTGTCCTTCTTGTCGAGGTAGTCGGCCAGGTTGAGGCCCGACTCCGCCTGCTTCATGGTGATGTCGATGTCCGCGCGCGCGGCGACCGCGTCGCCGAGCACGTACTTGACGCGCACGCCCGCGAGCGCGCGGCCGAGCACCTGCATGGTGCGGAACTGCTTGTAGAGCTCGGGCGCGGCGCGGAAGCTCGGAGCCTGGCCGAGCACCTCTGCCGCGTCGCCGGCGGCGCCCATCACGATCGCCCACCGACGGGCGCGCGCGGCGCCGATGACGCGCGCCGCCCCGCCCTTGCTCGAGACGATCAGCTGCTCGACCTCCGCGCGGCGGTCGCGGGCCGCCTGCGAGTCCTCGCCCTGCTCGCGCTCGACGCGATCGAGGTCGGCGATCGCGGCGACGATCTCCGTCGCGCGCTCCGGGCTGCCCGCGATCGACGCCATGGTGGCGCGCGCGGTGCGATCGGCCTCCTCGCGCACCTTGCGGGCGTTCTGCACGTCGATCGAGATCTCCTCGAACATGCCGATCCCCTCGCCCGCGGGCGGGCGAAGCGTCGGCACCTGCAGCGCGACGAGCTCGACGCCCGACTTGGCGGCGTCGAAGGCGCCCTGCACGCGCTCCCGCAGCGTGCGAACCACGGAGTCGCCGCGCGGCGAGAGCACCGAGTCCATCGGCTGGGTCGAGAGGTAGCGCGTCACCTCGCGCAGCGCGATGTCGCGCAGCAGGCGCTCGCGCATGTCCGACGGCGTGCGGCGCACGCGGACGTCGGGCGCGAACGCGAGCCAGTCGAGCAGGCCGCCGCGCGCGACGCGGTAGTTCAGGACGAAGTCGGCGTCGACGAGCGCGAAGCGCTGCGAGATCTCCTTGGAGGCGGCGTCGGCGGCGGCGGCATCGGAGGGCGCGTCGCCCTCGGCGCCGCGCAGGTCGCCCTTCACCTCGTCCGGCAGCGTGGGCGCGGCCACCAGGTAGCCCGGACGGTCCGCGTCGCGCGAGGCCTCGTCGTCGCCCCACGTGTTGACCCGGCCGACCTTCATCGGCTTGCTGCCGAGGGTGAGCGTGCGGATGCGGGCCACGTCCTCCACCAGCGCGGTCTCGAAGGGCCACGGCCACTTGAGCATCACCGTGCCCTCGTAGACCTCGCCCACGATCGCGCCGCCGCGCAGGCGCACGGCCTGCTGGCCGGGCGGCACGACCACCACGGTCGAGAGGAGGACGAGCACCCCGGCACCGAGCGCGAGCAGCCAGGCCGTGCTCCGGAGCAGGAGCTGGTAGCCCCAGCTCGAGGTGATGTCGAAGCCGAACTGGTAGTTGACGGCCTCGTTGATCGAGCGGACGATCGAGTCGGGGGCCGCGACGAGGCTCAGGACGCGGGAATCGAAGGCCGCGCGCGGGTTGTCGCCCACGCGGCGCGGGCGGTACAGGCCCAGCACGAAGTTCAGCGCGATCTCCGCGGCGAATGCCACCTGCCCGATGCCCACCGCCAGCACGATCGGCTCGAGCACCTTGCCCTTGCCGAAGGCGTTCGCGACGAGCCCGACCGCGATCGCCACCAGGACGAGCGCCGTCGCGACCATGAATCCGGCGCCGCCGCGCAGGTTCTGCCACGCGGGCTGCTTCGCCATGCCGGCGACGAACCGGGAGAAGATGAAC
>JAIYBS010000373.1 GCA_027488415.1 Planctomycetaceae bacterium
CACCGAGGTGGCCTACGGCGCCAGCTTCCTGGAGTGGTACGCCGACGAGGGCCGCCGCGTCTACGGCGAGACGATCCCCGCGTCCGACCCGGCGAAGCGGCTGCTCGTGCTGCGGCGACCGTGCGGCGTGGCGGCGGCGATCACGCCGTGGAACTTCCCGATCGCGATGGTCACGCGCAAGATGGGGCCCGCGCTCGCGGCGGGCTGCACGCAGGTGGTGAAGCCGGCCGAGCAGACGCCCCTCAGCGCGCTCGCGATCGCCGAGCTCGCGATCGAGGCAGGGCTTCCCGCGGGCGTGCTGAACGTCGTGCCCGGGATGGACGCGCCGGCGATCGCCGCGACGTTCTTCGACAACCTGCACGTGCGGCACGTCAGCTTCACGGGAAGCACCGAGGTCGGCCGGATCCTGCTGCGCCAGAGCGCGGAGAACGTGGTGCGCGTCTCGCTCGAACTCGGCGGGCACGCGCCGTTCATCGTCTTCGACGACGCGGACCTCGACGCCGCCGTCGCGGGCGCGATGGCGAGCAAGTTCCGCAACGCCGGCCAGACCTGCGTGTGCGCGAACCGCTTCCTGGTGCAGCGCGGCATCCACGACGCCTTCGTCGACCGCCTCTCGCGCGCGGTGGCCGAGCTGAAGGTCGGCGACGGCCGCGCGGCGGGCACGCAGATCGGGCCGCTCATCGACGACGCCGGGCTCCGCAAGGCGGAGATGCACGTCGCCGACGCGATCTCGGGCGGCGCGACGGTGCGGGTCGGCGGCCAGCGCGTCGACGTGCCCGGCGCCGCGCCGCGCTTCTTCGCGCCGACCGTGCTCTCCGGCGTGACGCCCTCGATGCTCTGCTTCCGCGAGGAGACCTTCGGCCCGGTCGCGCCCGTGTGCGCGTTCGGCGACGAATCCGACGCGCTGCGCATCGCGAACGACACGCCCTACGGACTCGCGGGCTACGTCTACACGCGCGACGGCGCCCGCATCGTGCGCATGGCCGAGGAGCTGCAGTACGGCATCGTCGGCATCAACGACGCGCTGCCCGCGACCGCGCAGGCGCCGTTCGGCGGCGTGAAGCACAGCGGCCTCGGCCGCGAGGGCGGGCACCACGGGATCGAGGAGTACCTCGACCTGCGCTACGTGAGCTGGCGCGTCGGCTGACCCGCGCGGCGGGGCCGCGCACCGGCCGACGGAGGCGCGGTCAGCCCTTCTTCTCGTCGACCAGGCCCGTGACCCCGGCGACGCGGTCGGTGGCCTTGTTCGCGAGCGCGCTCAGCTTCTTCAGGTCCTCGAGATCGCGCAGCGACGAGAGCTTGTTGATGAACTTGATCGCGATGAACACGCTGAAGGCGATGATCAGGAACTGGATCACCGTGTCGAGGAAGGTGCCGTACTTGATCGCGACCGCCGCCTGCGCGGCGATGCCGTCCTTCGCCTCGACCGCGGGCTTGATCACCCACTGGAGCTCGTTGAAGTTCACCCCGCCGATCGCCCAGCCGAGCGGCGGCATGAAGATGTCGGTGACGATCGAGTTGACGACCTTGCCGAACGCCGCGCCGATGATCACGCCGACGGCGAGGTCGAGCGCGTTGCCCTTGACGGCGAAGTCCGTGAATTCCTTGATGAAGCCCATGCGCGAAGGATAACCCCGCTCAGAGCGCGTTGGGCGGGATCGCCCCGGGGTGCTCCGCGTCGAACGCGCGCACGCGGTCGCGCCACTCGTCCACCCGCGCGGCCGGGCACGCGGCGGCATCGGCCGCGTTCCACGCCCGGTAGAGCTGGTACAGGGCCAGCAGCCCCGAGGACCGCCTCTTGGGGTCGATGCCGAGCGGCTCGAGCAGTGCCCAAGCCTCCTTCAGCGGAGATTCGGCCTCGGCGAACCGCTTCGAGGCCGTGAGCGCGCGACCGAGCGACATGCGCGCCGCGGCGCGGAGCCACGGGTCGCTGCCCTCGACGCCATCGATCACCTCGACGGCACGGGCGCCGGCATCGGCCGCCTCGGCGAACTTCTCCTGGTCGCGGAGGATGCTCGCGAGGTTCAGCCAGGCGATCCCCGCATCCGGCGTGCGCCCCTGCCCGGCCGCCTCCAGCACGCGCAGGCCCTCGCGCTGCAGCGACTCCGCCTCGGCGAACTCCTTCTTCGAGCGCTTGGCGAGCGCGATGTTCGCGATGATCGTCGCACGGTGCGGGTGGTCCATCCCGGCGAGGCGCTCGACGATCGCGAGCGCCTCGCGCGCGTGCCGCTCGGCGTCGTCGAGGCGGCCCGCGGTGCGCTCGATCTGCGCGAGGTTGTGCAGGTCGAACATCGCCTTGTAGGTCCCGGACTTGCCGGTCTCGCGGCCGATGGCGATGGCCTCCTCGGTCACGAAGATCCCGGCATCGAGCTCACCGAGGTCGAAGTGCACGAGGCCGAGGTTGTTGAGGGCGGCGGCGAGGTCGTCGCGGCTCGCGCCGTTCCCCACGCGGAGGATCGCCACCGCTTCCAGGGCGCATCGCTTGGCCCGCTCCAGGTCCTGCGCCTCGGTGCGGAGCGCGTCGGCAAGCGCGGAAAGCGCGTTCGCTCCCGACGCCGGACTGCCCGCGCGTCGCGCTGCGGCAAGCGCGCGCTCCGCGTAGACGACCGCCTCCTTGCCGCGCTGGGCGTTCGCGAGCTGGCTCGACGCGCCGATCGCGAGCGCGCACTCGAGCTCGTCGGCCTGCGACCTGCCCGCGCCGAGCAGCTCCAGCGCCGCGAGGTACTGCGTGATCGCGTCGTCCGTGCGGCCGAGACCCGCGAACGCGGCGGCGAGCGAGCGTCGGATCTCGGCCGCCTCGACGGGCGCCTCCTTCATCGCGCCGCCGTCGAGCTCGCGCACCGCGGCGGCGAGCTTCTCGCGCACGGTGACGTCGCCGCGGCCTCCCTGCTCGGTCGGGTCGGCGCCCGCGAGCACGCCCGAGACGAACTCGAGCACGCGCGCGTTCTGGTCGGCCCTCCGCTGGGCGGCGGCGAGCGCCTCGCGCGCGGCGAACGCGCTCCGCGCCGACACCGCGGTGGCGGCGACGAGCGCCACGAGCACGGCCGCGGCGGCGCCCACGGGCAGCCGGTTCCGCCACGCCCACCGCCGCGCGCGAGCGATCCCGGAGGCACGCGCCGCGACCGGCAGCTCGCCGCCGAGCCAGCGCAGCAGGTCCTCGCGGAGCTCCGCGGCCGACTGGTAGCGCTCCGAGGCATCGGCCGCGCACGCCATCCGCGCGATCGCGTCGAGGTCACGGTCCACCTGCGGGGAGGTCGCAGACGGCGGCAGCGGCGCATTCGCGCGGATCGCCGCGGCAAGGCCCGCGCGGCCCCCCGCGCGGAGCGCGTCCCCCGAGCGCGGCAGCCGTCCGGCGAGCAGCTCGTGCAGCACCACCCCGAGCGAGAACACGTCGCCACGCGTGTCGGGCGGCGCGGACTCGGCCTGCTCGGGCGACATGTACTCGGGCGTACCCACCATCGCGCCCTCGGTCGTCGTCGCCGCGGAGCCTCGGAACGACTCGTCCACGAGCTTCGCGACTCCGAAGTCGATGATGCGGACGCGGGGCGCGCG
>JAIYBS010000090.1 GCA_027488415.1 Planctomycetaceae bacterium
CGCCGAGGCCCAGCCGACGCAGCCGCGCCAGGTGTGGATCTTCGTCGACCGGTGGAAGGAGTTCGGCGGCACCGTCGTCGGCGAGACCGAGCAGGACATCACCGTCTTCGACGGGCACGAGACGCGCACGTTCATCAAGGCGAAGGTCGTCGACATCATCGAGGTCGTCCGGCCGAAGCCCGGCCAGCGCGGCGTGATCCAGCTCCGCGACGGCACCATCGTCCGCGGCGAGATCCTCCGCGACTCGATCGAGGAGGTCGAGTTCAAGGTCGACTCTGTACAGGGCAAGCTGCCCCGCTCGCAGGTCTACCGCGTGGTGCTCGAGCTCGACTTCGACACGCGCTACGCGCGCATCAAGGCGGGCATCTCGCCCGAGGAGCACGGCCGCCGGCTCGGGCTCGCGCGCTGGCTCACCGACCAGGGCCGCATGGACCTCGCGATCCTCGAGCTCGAGGCGCTGCTCCGCGACGGCGACGTCGAGGAGGCCCGCGACATGCTGCGCGACATCAACGCGCGCGTGAAGCTCGCGCAGTCCGTCGAGGAGGCGAAGCGCGCGAAGGCGAACCAGGGCACCGCGCCGAAGCCGACCGATGCCGTGCCGGGGACGACCGCGCCGGGAACGCAGCCCGCCGGAAACGCACCTCCCGACGCGCCGAGGACGGCGGATCCCGCGACGGCCGAGCAGCCCGTCCGCCGGCCGCCGACCACGCGCGAGATGCTCCCGAAGGACCTGATCTCGGATGCGGACGTCAACCTCGTCCGCGTCTACGAGATCGACTTCAAGGACCCGCCGCGGCTGACCGTCACGCCGGAGGGCGTCCGACAGCTGATCCTCCGCTACGGCTCGAGCGCGCTCGTCCCGGCGACGACGCAGGAGCGCAACGCGCTCTACTCGAAGCCGTCGGTCGACCTCGCGCGGCTCCTCTTCGACCTGAAGGCGCGCGACCTCTACAACTACATCGAGGTCGAGGAGGACCCCGCGTCGCTCGCGAAGTTCCGCACGCGGGTCCACAACTCCTGGCTCATCGGCAACTGCGCCACGAGCCGCTGCCACGGCGGCATCGACGCCGGCCGGTTCTTCCTCTACACGGGCAACGCAAAGGACCAGCGGATCCGCTACACGAACCTGCTGACGCTGCTTTCGTTCAAGGTCGACGGCAAGCCGATGGTGAACTTCGAGGACCCGCCGAACTCGCTGCTGGTGCAGTACGCGATGCCGCGCAACCAGGCGCGGTACCCGCACCCGGACGTCAAGGGCTGGAAGCCGGTCCTCAGCGACTCCACGCCGCAGCTGATGCAGGACACGCTGGACTGGATCCGCTCGATGTACCAGCCCCGCCCGGACTACCCGGTCGACTACAAGCCTCCCATGCTCGACGCCCCCGACGCCCCGCAGAACGGGCCCGACGAGCCCGACCGCTGACGAATCGCCGCCGCCGCGTGCGGTACCCTAACTGGTCCGGCCCCACGGACCGGACGAACCCGAGACCACGACCATGACCCGAGCACGCATCCTCATCGCCTCCGCGCTCCTCCTGACGACCGCCCTCCCCGGCTGCAACGGCCTGCACACGCCGACCGCGGCCGAGACGGGCGCGAAGAAGGTCGCGCAGGCCTCGGCAAAGGCGCGCGCCCTGGCGCAGCGCATCGCGCCGAGCCCGGACGCGGTCGGCAAGACCCTCCCCGTCGAGGGCGGCGAGGCGCGCGAGCTCACGCAGACGCTGCTCGCGCCGGCCGAGGCCGCGAAGGAGCTTCGGACGCTCGCGAACGAGGTCTCCTCCGCGGGCGGCAGCGACTCGCAGCGCCGAGAGGCCAAGACCCTCGCGACGCGGATGCGCCGCGACGCGCTCATGCTCGACCTGATGGACCTCGAGCGCATCGCGCAGCTGAAGGGCGACGTCGCGTCGCGGATCGAGGCCAAGCTCGGCGCGATCCGGTCGATCGAGGCCTCCGGCGACCTCGGCGCGCCGAAGCAGGCGGCGGCGCGCGTGAAGGCCATTGAGCAGGCGAAGGCCTCGTACGAGGGCATGGTGGTCGCGGAGCAGAAGCGGGCCGACGACGCCCGAGGCGCGCTGCAGCCCCTCGACGCCACCGTCGCGGGCAAGACCAAGGACGCGGAGGAGCTCGACGTCGAGATCCAGGGCCTCCGCGCGCAGGCGGCGACCAGCAGCCCCTCGAAGGCGCTGCCCCTCGTCACCGACGCCCGCGAGAAGCTCGGCCGCGCGCAGGACCTGCGCATGGAGGCGAGCGAGGCCGACCGCCAGGCGGATCCGCTCCGCGCGACCGTGCGCATCGTCGACACGGCGCTCGCGGGCGACGACGACACGGCGAAGTTCCTCGACGAGCGCGCAAGCGAGGCCTCGAAGGCCGCCCAAGGCGCGGCAGCCCGCGCGGAGGCCGCGCGCAAGCGCGCCACCGAGCTCGGCGCCGAGTGCGCGGAACTCGCCAAGGAGTTCGGGCGCCTGCAGGAGGAGCTCTTCGAGCCGGCGGTCAAGAGCGTCGAGGAGAACCTCGCGGGCGGCGACCTCGCGTCGAAGAACCCCACCGACTCGGCGATGATCGCCATGGCGAAGGCACGCTTCGCGGCGATCCGCGCCGATGCCGTCGAGCAGATGGCGATCCTCGCCTCCGGCGCCGGGGCCGGTTCGGCGCCCGCCGTCGAGGCGCTCCGCTCGGACCGCGCGAAGTTCGTCGACCAGGCGAAGGCCGCGCTCCTCGAGGCGCGCGCGGCGCTCGCCGGCGTCGAGGGCGCAACCGGCGCGCCGATGATGGCCGCGACCGAGCAGCTCGCGATGGCGCTCGGGATCGATCTCGCGACCGCCGCCCCGGCGCCGACCCCGGCCGAGGACGCCGCTCCGTCCGATGCCCCGGCAACCGACGCTCCGGCCGAGGCCGGTGATGCCCCCGCGACCGACGCTCCGGCCGGCGACGCGCCGGCGGAGGAGCCCGCTCCGGCGGGTGAGCCCGCTCCCGAGCAGCCCGCGGGCGAGCCCGCCCCGGCGGATCCGTCCGACCCGAACAAGTGATCCCGGCCGACGCCTGATTCAGAACTCGATGCCGCCCGCGCGGAGTGCCGCGCGGGCGGCGTCGCGAACGGGCCCATCCGCCGACGGGTCGAGCGCGAGCGCCGCGAGTGCCGCACGCAGCTCCGCCCGCAGCGACTCCGGTGTCTCACCCGAGCGAAGCGCGCTGCCCGCCGCGAGCGCCGCGTTGCGACGCCACATCGAGAGGTCGGCCCTGCGGAGCACCTCGTTGAACCGCGCCCGCTCGTAGGCCTCGTCGTCCCACGCGAGCACCTCGAGCAGCGGCATCGCCGCTGCCCCGCCCGGTCGGTACGCCTCGTGCACGCCCGCCGCGCGAGAACGCCGCGTCGGCTGCGAGTGCGGGCAGGCCTCCTGGCAATCGTCGCAGCCGAACAGCCAGTCGCCGGTCCGGCCCGCGAACGACGCGTCGACCGCACCGCGCTCCTCGATCGTCAGCGCCGAGACGCACCGGCTCGCGTCGACCGACCACGGCGTGATCGCACCGGTCGGGCACGCGTCGATGCAACGCGTGCATCCGCCGCACGGGTCCGCGGCGTCCGCGCCGACCGGAAGCCCGTCGGCCCGGCGAGGCGCGAAGGCGAGCGTCGAGACGATCGCGCCGAGGAGGAGCCAGGATCCCGCGCCGCCGGACCCGATGAGCAGCGTGTGCTTGCCGATCCGGCCGAGCCCGGCACGCTCGGCGTGCTCGCGCTCGAGGAGCGGCGCGGTGTCCACGCACACGCGGAACCGGTGCTCCGGGTACGCGCGGAGCAGCTCCGCGGCAAGCGCCTCGAGCCGCGCACGGATCACGACGTGGTAGTCCTCGCCGCGGGCGTAGCGGGCGATGCGCCCGAACCCCGGAATCCGCCGATCGGGTCGCCCGTCCGCGTAGCGGTCCGCGACGCACAGCACGCTTACCGCGCCCGGCACCAGGAGCCGCGGGTCAGTCCGCCGCTCCAGTTCCTCGGCGAGGTACGCCATCCCGCCCTGCTTGCCCGCCGCGATCCACGCGCGGAACGCATCCGCCCGGTCGCTCGCACGCGCCTCCGCCACGCCGGCGAGCGCGAACCCGTGCTGCGCGCAGCGCGCGAGCAGCGCGTCGGTGCGCGCCGAGGGATCGACCGACGAGAGCCCGCCGGCTCCGTCCATCAACGCGCCACCCCGAGCCATCGCGCGAGCCGAGCCGGCGCGAGGTCCGGGACCAGCATCGTGCGTCCGAGCATCGCACCCGCCGCGAGGTAGCCGCTCCGCACCGCACCCTCCATCGTCGCCGGCCAGCCGGTGCGCGTCCAGTCGCCCGCGAGGAAGAGGTTCCGGACGCCGCCGTCGCGCTCCGTCCCGTCGGCGCCGGCCGTGGGCCGGATGCGCTCGAAGCCGGGCACCACGGCGAAGGTCGCGCGCTTCTCCTTCACGCTGCGCACCGAGGTCGGCTCGACCCCGCGCGCCGCGGGCAGCGCCCAGCGGATGTCCTCGAGCACCCGGCGGCCGATCTCCGCCTCGTCGAGCTCCATCCACGACTGCGCCCCGCTGATCACCGCATGGATCGACTGCGATCCGTCAGCGTCCGCGCCCTTGGTGAAGAGCCACTGCGTGCCGCGCCCCGGCAGGACCAGGTGCGGCAGCTCCATGACATTCGACGGGAAGCGCACGTGGACGCCGAGGATCGGGCTCACGCCGACGTCGCCGAGCCGCGAGAGCCGGCGATCGGCCGCGACGAGCGTCGCGGAGCAGAGCTTGGCCAGCCGGTCCGCGGGCACGGCAGCGACGACGGCGTCGGCCTCGAACAGGCCCTCGTCGGTCACGACGCCCGTGACGCGGCGACCGTCGAAGGCGATCGCGGTCGCGCTGACCCCGAGGCGCACCTCGCCGCCCGCGGCGCGGATCGCGTCCTCGGCGGGATCGTAGAGCCGCACCAGCGGAACCTTCGAGACCCCCATGAGCGGGGCAACCGGGTTCGCGAGGAATCCCTCCTGGAAGACCTGCATGGCGCTCGCGGCGCTCACTTCCCCGACGTCGAGGTTGCACGCGCTGACGACCACCGGGCTCCAGAACCGCTCGATCACGCCCGAGGGCTGCGCGCACTCCGCGAGGAACTCGCCGAAGGTGCGCGGCTCCCACCGGGCGCGGCCGGATGCGCCGAGCCGGAGCATCGCCCACATCGCGCGGGCCACCGCGCGCTTCTCGCCGAGCGAGAGCATCCGCATCGCGGCGAAGCTCCGGGTGAAGTGCGCGGGCGCGGGAAGCCGGCCGGGGCGCATCACGTCGGGCGCGTGGGGCGGGTTCGCCCACCAGACGCGCTCGTGCCACTCGATCGCGTCCTCGACGCCGAGCCGCTCGTAGAAGTCGAGCAGGTTCGTGCAGCAGCCCATCAGGACGTGCTGGCAGTTGTCGAGCACCTCCCCGGTGCGGGGGTCGGTGAAGCTGGTCGCACGCCCGCCGAGCTTCCGCCGCGTCTCGAGCACGGTCGTCCGCACGCCCGCCTCCGCGAGCCGCAGCGCCGCGGCGAGCCCCGCGATGCCGCCGCCGACGACCACCGCCGAGCGCGGCGCGCTCACGGCGCCCACGCCTTCGACATGCGGGAGGCCCGCCAGGCGATCCATGCCTTCCGCCACGCGGGCAGTCGCACGCGGCGGCCCGAGACCACCGCGCGCGGATCGGCCCGGATGCGGCCGAGCAGGCCCCGGTAGATGCCCGACATCGCCCACAGGGTCGGCAGGCACGACGGCGTCACCATCGCGTCGAGCGGGGCGCTCCGCGCGTAGAACTGCTCCGCTCGGTCGCACTGCGCGCGGATGAACTCGGCGCACTGGGCAGGCTCCTGCCAGCGGAGGAGCCGCTCCGGAGTCAGCTCGAAGCGCCGGAAGTCCTCGGCGGGCAGGTACACGCGGCCGAGCTCCATGTCCTCGCGCACGTCGCGCAGGATGTTCGTCAGCTGGAAGGCGATCCCGCGGTCGATCGCGAGCGACGTGGCTCGCGGATCCGAGTATCCCCACACGCGGATGCACACGAGCCCGACGGTGCTCGCGACGCGGTAGCAGAACCCGCGGAGCTCGTCCCACGACTCGTACTGCACCGCCCCCACGTCGGAGAGCTGGCCGTCGAGCATGTCGTGGAAGTCCTTCGGCGAGAGCTCGTGGCTGCGCGCGACCCACGCGAGCCCGCGCCAGATCGCCGAGCCGTCGACCGGCTTCCCCGCGAGCGCGGCGTCCGTCGCCGCGCGGAACCCGGCGATCCGCCGCACGCGCTCCTCGGCGGCGAATCCCTCGGCG
>JAIYBS010000229.1 GCA_027488415.1 Planctomycetaceae bacterium
GCAGCATCGACTTCTTCTGCGGGGGCTGCTTCTTCGCGTTCTTCTGCGCCGCGGCCATCGCGTCGGCGATCCGCTTCTCCTCGGCGGCCTTCTCGTCGGCGGCCTTCTTCTCGGCGGCCAGGCGCAGCTCTTCCTTGTTGATGTCCTTGTTCAGCTCGTCGCTGACGCGCGCATGGACGCCGACGATCGGCATCGTCTGCATCGCGAACGAGCGGACCTCGTCGTCCTTGCAGTTGTCGTACTGCCAGCGGTAGGCGGCCATCGTCTTCGCCTGCGCCTCCGCCATGTACATGCAGTACGCCTTGTCGAGCGCCACGCCCCGGAGGTCCTTGAACTCGGCGAGCTTCGCCTCGCCGGCAGCGTCGACCTGCGCGGGGAGCTCGACCGCCTCCTTGCCCGCGAGCTTGCGGGCGATCACCTCGATCGCGGTGTGGTTCGTCACGATCCGCTTCGCGTAGGCCTTGACCTTGTCGGTCTCGCCCTGCTCGACCACCTTTCGGCCGAGGTCGAGCTGCAGCATGTCCTCCTGCGCGACGAACTGCAGGAACTCCGCGGGCGACATCTTCGGCTCGGGCGGCGCGGCGGCGACCGCCGGGTCCGCGGCCGGGGCGCCGGGCGCCGCGGCGTCCGCGGGCTTCGCGCCGTCCTTCGATGCCGCGCCGTCCTTCGATGCCGCGGCGGACGAGCCCGCGGCCGCGGGATCCGTCGTCTTGTCGCCGAGGCAGCCGGCGAGCGGCAGGGCGAGCGCGAGGGAGACGAGCGTAAGGAGGGAGCGGGCGTGCGTGGTCATGGTGATCCGTCAGAAGGCGAGCTGGTAGGTCAGCGCGAAGGAGAAGGCGACGCCGGCCGTGTAGGAGGAGTTCAGGCCGGTGATCCCCTCATCGGTCCGGTACTCGGTCTCGATGGTCGGGTTGGTGAGGTTCTTCGCGTTGATCGAGAAGAACAGGTTCTTGAGGAGCTCCTGCGAGGCGGTGAAGTTGAGCGTGCCGTAGCCGACCTGGTAGATCGCGGGCGTGAGCAGCGTCGTGAACGGGTTCGCGCCGCTGACGAGCGAGTCGCCGCGGAAGTTGTAGAACAGGCCGAGCTGCGTTCCCCACTCCTCGATGTCGTAGGTGATGCTCGCGTTGAACAGGTAGTCCGGCGTCGCGGTCATCGGCTGGGTGTTGTTGTTGATGCCGTAGACCCGAAGCGCCTCGGCATCGGCATCCGAGAGCGTCACGGACGAATCCATGTAGGTGAAGTTGCCGCCCACGGCCAGCCCGCGCCATTCCTCGCCGAGGATCTCGTCGAACGTCACGCGACCCTCGAGCTCGACGCCGAGCAGCCAGCCGCTCGGGAAGTTCAGCGCGGAGGTGTAGGTGAAGCCCTCGGTGAAGCGGTTCACGTACTGGATCGGGTCGTCGATCGTCTTGTAGAAGACGGAGCCCGAGACGAGCCAGTTCTCGTACGGCAGCCAGTCGAGGCGCACGTCGTAGTTGTCGAGCGAGCTCATCTGCAGGCCGGGGTTGCCGATGAAGATCGGGCCGCCGATGTACTCGTACTGCACGACCGGCACGAGCTCGTAGAAGTTCGGCCGCGCGAGCGTCTGCGCGAACGCCGTCTTGAGGATCAGGTCCTCCTGGATGTTCCAGTTCCAGCCGATCATCGGCAGGAATCGGTTCTCGGTGAAGTCGGCATCCCAGGTATTGACGCCCTGGAAGTTCAGGAGCTGCTGCGTCTGCGTGTTGATCCAGAGCGCGTCGACGTCGGGCACGACCTCCGTCGACATGTGCGTGCCCTCGAAGCGGAGGCCCGTCACGATGTTCATCGTGTCGTTGAACGGCATGTCCACCATGCCGTACCCGGCGTAGATGTCCTGCGCGCCGTTGTAGGAGATGTCCACCGTCGACTGGTTGATCGGGTGGTCCTGCGTGGGGAAGACCGCGCTCCACGGCTCGTCCCAGCCGGCCGCATACGACGTGTTCGGGTCGCCGCCGTTCGAGAACGTGTCCTGCCGGTACTCGCGGCTCGCGGAGTTCCCGAAGGTGCCGACCTTGAAGTAGCCCTCCCGGTCGTTCCACTGCGTGAAGGGGAGCTTCAGGTTGATCGAGCCCTGGATGCTCTCCTCCTCGTTGTAGTAGTTGATGTGCTGCACCCAGCCGACGAAGGTGTTCTGCGCCGGCGGGTACGAGACCCACTGCGGGGGAAGCGTGAAGCCCGGGAAGACCTCGAATTGGGGCACCCAGTAGGCCGCGAACTGCGTCTGGTCGGGCTGGTTCTCCGTGGCCTTGCTCAGCGCGAATCGCCAGTCGATCGTGGGTCCGCCGAGGCCGAACTCGCCCTGCTCGAGCTCGGTTCCCTCGTCCGGCCCGAGGAAGCCGAGGTGGTGCTCGCCGCTCAGGATCACCGACGTGGTGGTCAGCTTGCTGTAGTCGAGCGTCTCGAGGCGGTTCCACGGCGCCGCGGTGAACTCGGTGTATCCGGGGCTGTTCTGGTCGTTCGGGTCGTAGCCGGGGAAGAAGAACTGCTTGCCGCGCTGGTCGATCAGGCGGATCGCCTGGTTCTCGTCGAGCTGCGTGTAGAGGAACTTGGCGCCGAGGCGGTTCGTCTCCGTCTCGATGCCGCCGGTGAGCAGGCCGCCCCACTGGACGCTCTGCGTGCCCTGGGAGACGTCGAACAGCTCGGTCTTGTAGTCGTTGCCGGTGCCGAAGACCTCGGGCACGAGCGGCGTGCCGACGCCGGCCTGCTCGAGCGAGTCGAGCTTGCCGTTGTTGTAGGCGGACGCGTCCTGCTCGTAGAAGAAGTTGCCGAAGCCGCCGACGCGCACGCCGTCGTCGACCTCCCACGAGTTGCCGGCGGCCACCGACCACTTGTAGATGAGCGGCACGGTGTCGGCGTAGGTGGTGGTCGTCGGGTTGTTCGGCCACGACTGCCCGAGCAGGTCGTACGGGATCCCGAGCGTGTCGTTGCTGCCGAACGTCGTCAGGCCGCCGCCCGGATAGC
>JAIYBS010000142.1 GCA_027488415.1 Planctomycetaceae bacterium
CTCGCGGGGGTCGTCCTCGCCGCGGCGGTGCTCGTCCCGGGCAAGTCGATCGGCGGATGGACGGTCCCCGACGGCGCGCGCGAGGTCGCGATGCTGCTGTGCGCGGGCGCAAGCCTCCTCACGACGCCCGCGGGGCTGCGCGCGGAGAACCGGTTCGCCTGGGGGCCGATCGTCGAGGTGGCCGCGCTCTTCAGCGGGCTGTTCCTCGCGATGCAGCCGGCGCTCGAGATCCTCGTCGCGCGCGGCGGGGAGTTCGGGCTGCGCACGCCGGCGCACTTCTTCTGGGCGACCGGCATGCTGTCGAGCTTCCTCGACAACGCGCCGACCTACCTGGTGTTCGCCGACGTCGCGCGCGCGATCACGCCGCAGGACGCGGCGGGCATCCCGTTCTCGGGCGGCGTGGTGGACGAGGGGCTCCTCACCGCCGTCAGCTGCGGCGCGGTGTTCATGGGTGCGAACACCTACATCGGGAACGGGCCGAACCTCATGGTCGCGGCGATCGCCCGCGAGGACGGCGTGCCCATGCCGAGCTTCTTCGGCTACATGCTCTGGTCGGGCGCGATCCTGCTGCCGGTGTTCGCGGCGATCACGTGGATCATGTTCTGAGGACGGAGGCGGGGCCGCGCGCGCTCACTGCTCGGCTTGCGTTCACTGCTCAGCCTGGCGCCGCATGATGTCGCCGGCGTTGCCCATGTCGCGACCGACGTCGCCCGTGCTCCCGATCGGGATCTCGGCGTTCCCCGCCTTGATGGTGAATCCGCCGGGGCCCGCGGCCGTGCCGGCCTTCGCCGGGTCGTTCTGCTGCATGAGCGCGAAGATCACGACCTGCGCCACGGCGCTCTCGGAGATCAGGCGCCCTGCCCGCTCGCCGGCGGCGGAGAGCGACTTGAACTTGCCCGAGTCGAGCTCGTCCTCGAAGTCGACCAGCGCGTTCTCGATCGCGAGCATCAGGTACGCGACGACCGCCCACTCCTCGCGCGTGTCGGGGAAGTAGCCGCTCGAGCGCAGGAGCTCGACGGGCACGGACACGCGCCAGCCGTCCGAGGTCTCGCGCATCGCGAGCGTGCCGCCGAGCACCGGCTTGCCGTCGAGCGAGAACGCCGCGGTGCCGTCGCCGAGGTCGTCGGCGGTGAGGCGGGAGCGATTCGCGTCGAGCCAGCCGAACGGGTCGCTGACGACGGCGGTGAAGACGTCGCCGAAGCCGGAGCGCTTCGCGAGCGAGCCGCCCTTGGCGATCTCGGCGTCCACGTCCGCGGGGAATCGCTTCTTGAGCGTGAGGCTGACGCGCCAGAGCCGGGCGAGCATGTCGCCGGCCTTGCGCTTCACGTCCTCGATCGCGCTCGCCTCGGTGACGCCGTCGGCGAACGCAAGGTCGCGGGCCTCGATGTCGATCAGGGTGGGCAGCAGCTCGGGGCGGCCGTCCTTCACCATCTCGGCCATCGCGTCGATCGCCGCCTGCGGGGTCGACGTGTCGTACCGGGGCTTGCGGCAGCCGCCGAGCGCAAGGAGCGCGGCGGTCGCGAGGATGCAGGCGGTGGGGAGAAGCCGGGCAGCGGTTCGCACGCGGTGATCGTAGCCCGGCCGTGCCCTACACTTGCGCGAATGCGCATCGAACTCAACGGAAGCCCGAAGGATCTCGACGGATCGCCCACCGTCGCGGACCTCGTGCGCCAACTTGGGCTCGAGCGCGCGGCGTGCGCGGTCGAGGTGAACGCGCGCCTGGTCCGGAAGTCCGAGCACCCGACGCACGCCCTCCGCGAGGGCGACCGCGTCGAGGTGGTCACCCTTGTGGGAGGCGGCTGAGGCCGCAGTTGCCATGACCGCGAACGCCGTCGACGCCATGTCCGCTGCCTGCCCAGCCATCCCGCCGATCCGGATCGGGGGCTTCACGCTCCGCAGCCGGCTGGTGGTCGGCACCGGCAAGTACCGCGACTACCCGACCATGCAGGCGGCCATCGAGGCCTCGGGCGCCGACTGCGTCACCGTGGCGGTCCGGCGCGAGCGGCTCGTCGACGCGCAGGGGCGGTCGATCCTCGACTTCCTGCCGCTTGACCGGCTGACGATCCTCCCGAACACCGCGGGCTGCTTCACCGCCGAGGACGCGGTGCGCGTGTCGCGGCTCGGGCGCGAGATCCTGGAGCAGCTCGGGAATCCGGGCGCGGGCTGGGTGAAGCTCGAGGTGCTGGGCGACCGCACCACGCTGCTTCCCGACCCGGTCGGCACGCTTGAGGCGTGCAAGGAGCTCGTGAAGGACGGGTTCACGGTGCTCTGCTACTCGAGCGACGACCCGATCATCGCCGCGCGGCTGCGCGATGCCGGCGCAGCGAGCGTCATGCCCGCGGGCAGCCCGATCGGCAGCGGCCGCGGCGTCGCGAACCCGAGTGCCATCCGGCTCGTCATCGAGCGGCTGAAGCTCGCCGAGCAAGGCGGCAGCGCGGACTACCCCGTGATCGTGGACGCGGGCGTCGGCACCGCGAGCGACATCGTGCACGCGATGGAGCTCGGCGCGGACGGCGTGCTCCTGAACACCGGCATCGCCCACGCGCAGGACCCGGTACGCATGGCGCACGCGATGCGCCTCGCCCTCGACGCCGGCTGGCACACCGCCCGCGCGGGCCGCATCCCGCGCAAGCTCTACGCGAACGCGAGCAGCCCGTGGGAGGGCGTGATCTCGCACATCCCGGGAGAGTGAGAAATCCGTACCCGGTTATGAATGCACCAATTCCTTCTCTGGAGAAGGAATTGGTGCATTCATAACCGGGTACGGATTTCAGTGCTCCACGCGGTGCCCGAGCACCGGCTCGAGCTCGCGCACCTTCGCCGCCACCGTCGCGGCGTCGCGCGCCTCGAGGTTCAGGCGCAGGAGCGGCTCCGTGTTCGACATGCGGATGTTCGCCCACCAGTCGCCGCAGTCCATGCTGAGGCCGTCGAGCTCGTGGAACTTCGCGTGCGGGTACTTCGCCCGGAGCGCGTCGAGGGCGCCCTGCTTGTCGTCGTTCTCGAAGTTGATCTCGCCGCTCTGGCTGTAGCGCCGGAACGGCGTGATGCACTCCGACATCGGCTTGCCCGCGGCGACGAGCGCCGCGATCACATTCGCGAACGCGCGCGCGCCGCTGTCGGTGCACCACATGTCGCCGAAGTAGAAGTGGCCGCTCAGCTCGCCGCCGAACGGCGCGCCCGTCTCGCGGAGCTTCTGCTTCATGAAGACGTGGCCGACGCGCCCCTCGACCGGCACGCCGCCCGCCTCGCGCACCGCCTCCGCGACGCTGCGGGTGGAGCGCAGGTCGTAGACGATCGACGCGCCGGGGTTCGACTTGAGCCACCCCTGCGCGAGCCAGGCCGTGAGCAGGTCGCAGCCCACCGGCTCGCCGCGCTCGTCGATCACCATGCAGCGGTCCGCGTCGCCGTCGAAGCAGACGCCGAAGTCCGCCTTCAGCGTCCGGACGCCCTCGCGCGTCGGCGCGAGGTTCGCCTCGACGAGCGGGTTCGGCTCGTGCACGAACTCGCCGGTCGAGTTGTCGAAGTTGATCGCCGTGATCCGCAGGCCCTTCACCTCGCCGAAGACCTTCGGCACCATCGTGCCGGCCATGCCGTTCGACGCGTCGATCACCACGTGCAGCGTGCGCGTGCCGTCGAGCACCTCCTTCGGTAGGAACTTCAGGAGGTGCGTGCGGTACTCCGCCCACAGGTCGCGCTGCTCCTCGCCGCCGCCACCCGGGCCCTCGCCCGGTGCCGCCGCCTCGGCCGCGGCCTTGATCGTCGTGAGGCCCGTGTCCTGGCCCACCGGCTTCGCGCCGGCGCCCGACACCTTGAATCCGTTGTACTGCGCCGGGTTGTGGCTGGCCGTCGTCTGCACCGCGCCCGCGGACTTCAGGTGGTTCGCCGCGAAGTACGTGAACGGCGTGTCGACCATGCCGACGTCGACCACGTGCGCCCCGCCCTCGCGCATGCCGTCCTTCAGGCGGCGCACGAGGCTCGGCGAGCTCTTGCGCATGTCGCGGCCGACGACGATCGTCCGCGCGCCGGCGTCGGCGCGGCCGTCCTTCTCCGCCTCCGTCAGCAGGAACCGCGCGCAGCCGAAGCCAATCCGCCACGCGTCCTGCTCGTTGAGGGGCTCGGGGTAGATGCCGCGGACGTCGTAGGCCTTGAAGATCTTGTTGAGCATGGCGGGCTTCCGGTTCGAGGGGAACGGGAATCGTAGTATTCCCCACATGCCGCGCGCGCACCGATCGTTCCGCAACGACCGCAGCCTGACCCGGATCGTCGCCACGGTGGGACCGGCGAGCGCGTCCCCCGCGATGCTCGCCCGGCTGGTCCGCGCGGGAGTCAGCGTGTTCCGCCTGAATCTGAGCCACGGCGACCCCGCCACGCACGCGCGCACGGCCGCCGCGATCCGGGCGACTGCCGGAAAGCTCGGCGTCGAGGTCGGCATCCTCGCGGACCTGCCGGGGCCGAAGATCCGGCTCACCCCGATCGAGGGCGGCGAGACCATCCGGCTGCGGCACGGCGACACCGTGCGATTCACGCGGGGCTCCGCCGCCATCGCGCCGGCGGCGCGGCCGATCACGCTGCACGTCGATTACGCGCGCTTCGCGGAGGACGTGCGTCCGGGGGATCGCGTGCTGATCGACGACGGCGCCGTGCA